>CAZMRM010000402.1:0-3609 GCA_964568515.1 uncultured Chitinophaga sp.
ATGTTCAATTCCTTTCCGATTTGTTTGTTTTCAAACAATTCAAGTTTTACCACCTTCACATTGTTACTGTTTGCGTTACCTACTTCATCCACAATAGGAGACAATTTTTTACAACCACCACAAAATTTAGAATGGACATCTACCAAAACCAGCTTGTCCGATGCGATTAATTTCTTATACTCTGCCGGTGTGAGTCCTGCATTCGCGGTTGACTCAACAGGTCTTCCTGCACCAATCCACTTAGCAATGCCACCAGGCAGTTCATATGCTTCATTGAAGCTGCGTGCCTTTAACGTTTTTACCAGGGTTGCACTTCTGCCGTTGTTGATGGAATAAACAAATACAGGTTTTGTTTTATCCAGTTTATCAAGCAGTTGATTCACATCTTCTTCTTTTGAAATATCCAGTTGAACCGCACCTTTTAAATGATTAAGTTTAAACTCTTCAGCGGTTCTTACATCAATAATCTGGGCATTTGGGGATGCTTGTTTTAATTTGGCTTCAAAGGCATCGAATGTTAAACGATCCGATTTAACCGGTTCCTGTGCGGGCACAGCTATCGGTAATACACCTGTCAATACAAGTAGTAACATATGTTTTAGTGTTTTCATTTTTCTGTAGATTAGTGATTAGTTAATAAAATTCAAAGTAATGTTATTCAGGATTTTGTTCAATGATCAGTGTTTGCACTTTACCGTTGAAAGGAAATGTACCGATATAGATTTTAGTAACAGGTGAATTCAAATCTTTGCCTACACTTACACCCTCTGATGAAAAAGCGGACAGGTATTTATTTCGGGACTCGATATGTTGCTCCGCTTGTTTTTCATTATCGATGAACACGGATAGTTTGTTATCCTTTGTATAGTCAACTTTAATGGTGTGTTTGCCCGGTGTGAGTGATTTGACAGAACTCAGCGTAATTTGTTTGATACCATCATTTAAAATGTAATGAAGCTTTCCATCTTTAATAAACAAGCTGGTGCCTCCAAAAAGACCGCCATTTGCAAAGATCACTCCTGATGCATTCTTGTTAATTTCAATGTTTGCAACAATACTGACAGGTCCTTTACCAATCTGTACTTTTGTTTTGACAGTTGTGCCCTCATAAATTACAGATTTAGATTTAATGATTGGTTCGGGCACGCCATCCCTGAAATTTCTCAATGGGTAAACATTGTATCTGGTTGCTTCAATATCGAACAATGATTTCAATTCTTCCAGTTTTTGAGGGTTACTGGCTGCAAGATCTTTTGTTTCGTTCCAGTCTTCATTCAGATTATACAATTCCCATTTATCTTTACTGAAGTCGGCAGTAAAATTTACATCACCCGCGGCTTCGGCAAATATGTTTCGTGGATGATATACAGATGCCTTCCATCCATCTTTGTATATCGAACGTCCGCCATGCAACTCGTAATATTGTTGTGTGTGCCGTGTTGGTTCATTTGCGTTGTTAATGCTGTATGCAAAACTAATTCCTTGAATCGGGAGTTGAGGATATCCATTAATGACCTCTGGTATTTTTGCACCTGTTAATTCAATTGTTGTTGGAAGAATGTCTATTACATGACTGTATTGTGTACGGAGTATCCCTTTTTCCTTGATTAATTTAGGATAAGAAATGATCAAGGGATTGTGCGTTCCGCCTTCCGAATTGGCATCACTTTTCCAGTACCGGAAAGGAGTGTTTGCAGCTTGCGACCAACCCAACGGATAATTAGGATTGGTAAATTCTGTTCCAATTTTATCGTATTGACTTAAAAGAAACGCAATGTCATCACCTTTTGAAGTCTCTTTAGTACCAATACCGAGGCTGCCTGTATAAGAGCCTTCTTTACTGCCTCCATTATCACCAATGATTAGTACAATTAAGGTGTTGTCGAGCTGTTCAATTTGTTTTAAATAATTCACGATTCTTCCGATCTCATGATCCGTAAAAGACAAGTAACCTGCATACACTTCAAAGAACCGTGCGAATATTTTTTTCTCATCCGGTGATAAAGTGTTCCATTCTTTTATACCTGTCTGACGTGGTGGTAATGTTGTACCTTTGGGAAGCAGTCCCAGTGATTCCTGCCGTTTAAAAACATCTTCCCTGTATTTATCCCAGCCGCCATCAAACTTTCCTTTGTACCGGTCGCTCCATTCTTTTGCTACATGATGAGGAGCATGCGTGGCTCCGGGTGCAAAGTATAGAAAAAACGGTTTTTCAGGTGCTGCTGATTTTTGATTGGCAATATAAGAGATGGCTTTATCTGTTATTAAATCGTTGAGATGTTTGGTGTTGGGCTCAATATCAACAGGGTTGGTTTCCTCAACAAGCTGCGGGTGCCATTGATCAGTGGCACCGCCTAAAAATCCGTAAAAATGTTCAAAGCCTCTTCCTGTAGGCCAGCGATTATAGGGGCCAGCAAAGGTTAAATCATTTGGATTGTTTCCGTGCCATTTTCCTAATGCAAATGTGTTGTAGCCATTCTCTTTTAATATTTCTGCTATGTTCCCTGCTTCAAACGGAATATCACCATTATATCCGGGTGTTCCGATTCCGATCTCTGCATGATGCCCCATTCCTACACTGTGTGAATTTCTGCCGGTTAATAATGCTGCCCGGGTCGGACTGCAGATCCCTGTTGTATGAAAATTAGTATAACGTATCCCGTTATTGGCAAGTTGTTCAATATTCGGCGTTTCAATGAGTCCTCCAAAAGCTGAACTGGCACCGAAACCAACATCGTCCAGCAGTATCCATATTACATTAGGAGCACCTGCAGGAGCTTTAATGCGCTCCGGCCATGCTTGTTGTGTCTCTGCCAGTGTTTTCCCGATTCTTCCTTTGAAGGGTTGAATAGGATCCTGTTGGGCAGAACCATGAAAAGAAATAATACCTGATAAAAAAACGAATACGTTCCTTATTTTAACCGGTTGAAACAGTTGTTTAATTTGCATACTAACTATTTATTTACAGCGTAAAAAATCTGTTTTGCACTACCATCCCGGATTCTGTGTAATTTTATTATTTACACTTAATTCAGAAAGCGGGATCGGATAAAGTCGTTGATAATCCTGTGCATTGGTTTTTCCAACTTCATGCAAACTTTTTATAAAAATGGAGTTGCCTGAAGCATCTTTTTCACGTATCAGATCAAACCAGCGCTGATATTCAAAAACAAGTTCCAGCCGGCGTTGAAGGTAAACTTCCTCTCTGAATTGATCCTTTGATAAACCGGCAGCATCCGGCAATCCTGCTCTGTTTCTTACTTTGTTAAGTGAAGCATAAGCTGAGGCTGTTGGACCATTGGCTTCATTTTCCGCTTCTGCATGAATCAATAATAATTCGGCATAACGAATGATTGCAACATTAGCCGCAGATTCACTGGTAACACCAGTCGAATTCGGATCCCAGGTTTTATTAAAGAAAGGAGTAGAGTCATTCGGATAAGCCGGGTTGGAGATCGGTAACGAATACACCAAGCCATCTTTTGGACCAATGTAGCGTGTTACAAAAGATACCTTCTTTCTTTTATCAATAGGCTCATATAATTTATAAATGCTGAAATAATTATCCTGTCCTTTTTTATAAAAGCGCACCATATCCGCATAGGAGCC
>CAZMRM010000403.1:0-3608 GCA_964568515.1 uncultured Chitinophaga sp.
TGAAATAGTAGAGCCTGTTCCGCTGGAAGAGCCCGTTGTTGACCCTCCCGTTTTGGTAACGCCCCAGGCATAGGTTGTGGATCCCATTGAACTGCTAAGTGAGATGGAAGTTGTTCCTCCTGAACAGAAAGATTGAGAAGAAGGAGTTGCTGAAGCAACCGGTATGGGTTTTACAGTTACCTTAACCGTTGGTGTTTGAACTGCATCGCAGGCTCCTACCACGCTACAGGTATAGGTGGTGGTGGTGGTGGGATAAACCGTTACGGTAGCCCCCGCAGGAATTGAATTCACCCCGTCGGACCACTGATAAGAAGTACCACCCGAACTTGCCGATAATGTAACGCCCTGGCCGGCACAAACCGTTGAGGCGGATGAGGACACGGTTATGGTTTTTACGCCCGAATTGGCAGATACGGTATAATCACAATCATTACCGAAACCACCATCAATCATGATATAATATTTATTTCCCACTGTTAAACCTGTTGCATTTAAACTGAATGTACCCACTCCATTATATACACAGCTTGATTTGATCGTAAAACTGCTGCAATTGTTTGTGGAAAGCACAACAGCCTGCATGCCTCTGGAGGCATCGGAACAATTGCTGGATTTAATTGAAAAGCTTGCGGAAGAAGAACTTGCAATAAAGGCAAGCCAGGAATTATTCTGAATGGTCCATCCACCGGTGCTGCAACTGCTCAATGTGCTTTCCAGTGTACTTACGTTATCTGCAGTATACCATCCGCTTGTTGAGCCGCAATATCCATCCAGGTTACAGATAACGGGTGCTGACCCGCACACGTCGGAAGCAGGTGAATTACCATCGCATCCTGATGGTGTGCAACCTAAAAAGGCCTGCCATCCATTGTAGGGCCATGGTGCTGTTCCTGATCCAAATGCCTTGAAGCGGAACGTTAAACAAGTCCCCGAACTGGTAACATATACGTGATCATTATTGGTTCCCGACAGTGTTTTTACCTTGGTGCTGGAGGTACTTGAACCATCAAAAATTTCCAGGTAATCACCCGGATAAAAATTGGCATAATTGAAATTTATTCTTAGCGGCCCTCCCCCTGAACAAAACGTGATGGTTCTGTTGTTATCATAACCAGTGTAATAATTATCATCCCCAACATTGTAGCCGGAGCTGGTAAACATACCTTTACAGGTAGTATACGTTTTGCCACTGTTACCACTGGTTAATTTGTAAATCTGGGCATGGGCGGTAAACGTAATAAAGAGAGAGCTTAAGAATAGGAGTAGCGATCGTTTCATATGCGTCTGGATTAGGTGAGTACTTCCCTTTAATTGAAATTAAAAAAGCTAATGTATAAAATAGAACAATTAGTCAACATTTTATCGTTTAGAGATTGATACCTGTCACCGTTATACTATGCAATAAAATAAAAGTTGCGCCCCTGAAATAAAAATATGGGGAATGAGCAAAGGAATCATATGGAATAGAAGCCTGTTTTGCCACAATAAAAGTACCGAAAAAGGTTATTCGCGGGGCATCGCGTTTGCAACCGGCTTATCCTCCAATTCTAAAAAAATGCCACGTAAAAATTTCCTCAGCAGTTATCAACAGCTTCATTCTTTCCATGAATTACCGTAACTTTGAACTTCATTCATAAATTAAAACAGATACGCCATTTTATGTCAACCAATTATCTTGATGAATTAAATCCGGTTCAGCGGGAAGCGGTAGAATGTACGGAAGGGCCGGTGATGATCATTGCCGGTGCCGGGTCCGGGAAAACAAGGGTACTGACTTACCGTATTGCCCATTTAATGAAAAAGGGAGTTGATCCGTTCAATATACTCTCCTTAACATTTACCAACAAAGCTGCACGGGAAATGAAGGAACGCATCGCTAAAATTGTGGGTGCAGGAGAGGCCAAAAACATATGGATGGGTACCTTTCACTCCGTTTTTGCGCGCATTCTTCGCTCAGAAGCCGAAAAACTGGGGTATCCGGCCAATTTTACCATATACGATACCGATGATGCGAAAAGCCTGATCAAAACCATTTTAAAGGAACAGGGACTGGACGACAAAATATATAAACCCGGAAGCGTTTTGTCCCGCATTTCTGCCGCCAAAAACAATCTGATTTCTGCTCAATCCTACCTGAAGAATCCCCAGATTCAGGAAGAGGACCGTATGGCCGTAAAACCCAAGCTGGGTATCATTTACCAGATATATTCCAACCGGTGTTTCAAAGCGGGCGCAATGGATTTTGATGATTTGCTTTTTAACACCAATATTTTGTTACGCGATTACCCCGATGTACTGCATAAATACCAGCATAAATTCAAATACATCCTCGTTGACGAGTACCAGGATACCAATTTCTCCCAATATGTAATTGTTAAACAACTGGCCGCCGCCTTTCGCAACATTTGTGTTGTAGGTGATGATGCCCAGAGTATCTACGCTTTCCGGGGGGCCAATATTCAGAATATCCTCAATTTTGAAAAAGATTACCCGGAATTGCAGGTTTTTAAGCTGGAACAAAATTACCTGTCCACCAGCCGCCAATGCCGTTATTGCCAAAAACAAGGAACAGCTAAAAAAGAATGTGTTTACCGATAACGATGAAGGAGAACGCATCAAAATCATTCGTACGGAATCCGATAGTGCCGAAGGAAATTTTGTTGCCAGTTCCATTTTTGAAACCAAAATGAATGAACAGGCGCATAACCGCGACTTTGCCATCCTGTACCGTACCAATGCACAATCGCGTGCAATGGAGGAAGCCCTGCGCAGACAAAACATTCCCTATCGGATTTTTGGGGGACTCTCTTTTTACCAGCGCAAAGAAATAAAGGATCTCCTGGCTTATTACCGCCTTACCATCAATAACAATGATGAAGAATCACTGAAACGCATCATCAATTATCCGGCGAGGGGAATCGGCGATACCACACTCGACCGCATTGTCGTTGCAGCAAATGATCATAACATCAGTCTTTTTAAAGTGATTGAAAACATTCATGAATTTGACATCGGACTGAACGCCGGTGCCAGATTAAAAGTGGATGAATTTGCCGCGATGATCAAAAGTTTTTCGGCCATGCTGAAAACGCACAATGCATATGACCTGGGACAACACATTGCCATACACTCGGGCATCTTAAAAGATCTGTATGCGGATAAAACACCGGAAGGAGTGAGCCGCCACGAAAACATACAAGAGCTGCTGAACGGATTGAAAGAATTCACCGAAAGTGAAATCGAACTGGAGCAAACCGTAAATGAAGAAGAAACAGAACCTTCACCTCCTCCGGCCGGCAACGACAATGGCTTACTGTTTCCCACAGAGGAAGAAAAAGAACCGGCAGTGTACACAACAGCACCTACACTCACCATTTTTATGCAGGACATTGCGCTGATGACCGATGCCGATAAAAAAAATGAAACGGAAGAAGACAAAAATAAAGTGGTACTGATGACCATCCATTCGGCAAAAGGACTGGAGTTCCCGTATGTATACATTGTGGGGCTGGAAGAGAACCTGTTTCCTTCCCAGCTGGCACTTACCTCACGGCCGGAACTGGAAGAAGAACGCCGTTTGTTTTATGTGGCAGTTACCCGTGCCGAAA
>CAZMRM010000404.1:0-3586 GCA_964568515.1 uncultured Chitinophaga sp.
TATTTAAAAAGGAATTCATCCATCGGTATTCTGGTAAATAATACAGGAGGTCCGCCGGCAGGTCCTGTTTTGGCTGCAAAAACGGATGAATTCATTTCTGCATTCAACAATCATTTAATTTGTAATCACCTATTGGCACAGGCAGTTATTCCAGGCATGAAGGCTGCATCGTTTGGTCGTATCATCAATGTTATTTCTACATCGGTGAAACAGCCGATACCTGGTCTTGGTGTTTCAAATACGATAAGGGCTGCAGTTGGCAATTGGTCAAAAACACTTGCATCTGAAGTTGCACCCTATGGAATTACTGTAAACAATGTATTACCCGGTGCTGCCAATACAATCCGTTTGCAATCTATTTTTGAGAACAAAGCACAAAAAACAGGTAAAAGTGTTCAGGAGATTAAGCAGGAAATGATCAATGAGATACCTGCAGGTCGTATAGCGGAACCGGATGAAGTAGCCAATGCCATTGCATTTCTTGCTTCTCCGGCTGCATCGTATATCAATGGCACCAACATCCCGGTGGATGGAGGCAGAACCCTGAATCTATAATTTTTAACCAATGTTGTTACACGTAGTAAAAGAGTACACACAATAGCTCTCGAACATGATCCTAATAGCTAATTATATCAATGGACATCTCGTTCCGCCTCAATCAGGTAAATACCTGGATGTATATGATCCTTCCATTGCAGAGGTTTATGCTCAACTACCTGATTCGGATGAGCAGGATGTGAAGCACGCAGTGGAAGCAGCAACGAAAGCTTTTCCAGCATGGTCGTCAACTCCTGCCGAAAAAAGATCACAATTGTTAATGAAGATTGTGGAGGGAATTGAGAAAAATTTTGAAAAATTAGTGAAGGCTGAATCCATCGATAATGGCAAACCGCTGAAACTGGCCAGATCTGTTGATATCCCGAGAGCAGCAAGTAATTTTTATTTTTATGCCAGTGGCCTGATGCACTTTTCCAGTGAATCACATTCAATGGAAGAAGGAGCGATTAACTACACGTTACGAAAACCTATTGGAGTGGTGGGATGTATTTCTCCCTGGAATCTTCCTTTGTATTTATTTACCTGGAAAATAGCACCGGCATTAGCCACAGGTAATTGTGTGGTAGCGAAGCCATCCGAAATTACGCCGATGACCGCCTACCTGCTTTCTGAAATCTGTATGGAAGCCGGACTCCCTCCGGGTGTATTAAACATTGTTCATGGCCTTGGAAATAAGGTAGGACAGGCTATTTCAGAACATCCTGAAATTCCTGCCATATCCTTTACCGGCGGAACTGTTACCGGTAAACACATTGCAAAAATTGCTGCTCCTGCATTTAAAAAATTATCATTGGAATTGGGAGGTAAAAATCCGGCAATTATTTTTGCAGATTGTGATTATGACAATATGCTGAAAACAGTCATGCGTTCTTCTTTTGCCAATCAAGGGCAGATCTGCCTGTGTGGATCAAGGATATTTATTGAACGATCCATTTACGATCGCTTCAAAAAGGATTTTGTAGAAAAAACAAAACAATTACAGATCGGAGATCCTTTGCAGAATGATTCTAATTTAGGAGCAATTGTTTCCGAACAACATATGAATAAAGTACTTGCTTACGTGACGCTGGCCAAGGAAGAAGGGGGAAGTATTTTAACAGGTGGTAAACGTGCAGAAGTGGAAGGACGTTGCAAAAATGGATGGTTCCTGGAGCCTACCATTATTGAAGGATTAACTTATGATTGCAGAACAAACCAGGAAGAAATATTTGGTCCTGTAGTCACTATTATGCCTTTCGATAAAGAGGAAGAAGTGATCCTTTATGCCAATAGTACTCAATATGGGCTCGCTTCAACAGTGTGGACCGAGAATTTAACACGTGCACATCGCATGGCAAATGAATTAAAAACAGGTATTGTCTGGATCAATTGCTGGTTGTTGCGCGATTTGCGGACCCCGTTTGGAGGAATGAAAAATTCAGGAGTGGGTAGGGAAGGCGGTTGGGAAGCCATGCGTTTTTTTACCGAAGCAAAAAATGTATGCATTAAATATTAATCTATTATTGTCAAAATTATTAAAATTATTTTTTACATTAGTACAATGTATTTCGAATTTCATTCTACTAAAAAGCAGTTGTACTGCAATGTGAAACAACCTTCTACTTAGTACCCGGTATATTTTTCTGATATACCTGTTCATTTATCTTTTTTTATTTTATAAAATTTTCTATTCCTTTTTCAGGTGACTGCTATTTGTAAATAGAGCCCCTTGAGTTAAAATTGAAAAATATGTCTGAAGAAAATAAAATTGTCAATTCATCCAAAGCTCCCGAACCCGTTGGTGCTTACCCACATGCACGAAAAGTGGGCAACCTGCTGTTTTTATCGGGGGTTGGTCCACGTGAAAAAGGGACAAAAAAAATTCCTGGTGTAGAACTGGATGGTAATGGAAACATCCTTTCCTATGATATAGAAACACAGTGCCGTTCGGTGTTTCAAAATATTAAATGGATATTGGAAGATGCAGGTTCCCGGTGGGAGAACATCATAGATGTTACCGTCTTTCTTACCAATATGAAAGATGATTTCAGTACGTATAATAAAGTTTATGCAGAATATTTTAAAGAAAATCAACCCTGCAGAACAACCATAGAAATTAATTGCTTGCCAACACCTATTGCCATTGAATTAAAGGTGATTGCAACAGTTGATGTATAATTTACTGCTGTTTTTCTCTTATAATACGTGTAATTATCAAATGGTATAAAATTAAATCAAACGATCATGGCCATACAAAAACCTTTCAATTTCAAAAAATGGATCGATGAAAACCGCCATTTACTGAAACCTCCTGTAAATAATAAAGTGGTATACCAGGACACCGAATTTATAGTAATGGTTGTGGGTGGACCGAATGCCCGTAAGGATTACCACTTCAACGAGAGTGAAGAATTTTTTTATCAGCTGGAAGGAGATATCCTTGTAAAAGTACAGGATGAAGGGAAAGCCGTAGAATTACCGATTAAACAGGGTGATATATTTTTACTTCCGGCACGCGTTCCGCACTCACCCATACGAGGGGCAAATACGGTAGGATTGGTAATGGAAAGAAGACGCAGAGAAAATGAAAAAGACGGACTGTTATGGTTTTGTGAGAAATGCAATAATAAACTGTATGAGGAATATTTTAAGTTGACCAATATTATGACACAATTCCAAGTGGTATTTGATAAGTTTTATGGAAGCGAGGAACTGCGTACCTGTACAAAATGCGGGCATGAAATGAGTCCTCCCAAATGATTTGTTGATTTATGAAGATTGATATACATACACATTTATTGCCCGAACACATTCCAAACTGGAAACATAAATTTGGATACGGAGGGTTTATTCATCTGGAGCATCATAAACCTTGTTGTGCAAAAATGATGAGAGATGATGGAAAATTTTTCCGGGAAATAGAAGATAATTGCTGGTCGCCCGAAACAAGGATAAAAGAATGCAACCAGCATGGGGTTAATGTACAGGTATTATCCACAGTTCCGGTCATGTTCAGCTATTGGGCAAAACCATTGGATTGTCTGGATCT
>CAZMRM010000405.1:0-3562 GCA_964568515.1 uncultured Chitinophaga sp.
AAAGAAAAAGAAGAGAATAAATTTGGTACAAAGTTCCCGATACTCAATTATTATTAAAACACAAAAACCCGGCAGGATGTTAAACCTGCCGGGTTTGTATTGAAATCTGAGTTCTGTTTTTTTATTTTTTCCAGACGAAAGATGTAATTGATCCTGCCTGCAAATTCAGCTACTTGTTTCAGTAACAGTGCCGGATCATATGCCCATTTCACAGGATTGTCACCTGTATTTTAACTGTACCTCGTATGCTTTCCGATAGGGCAAACAGTATACTTACACGCAATAAAAAGATGGAAGTAAAAAAGCATTTTTTGGGTAAAAGATAGAATGCGAATCAAGTGACATGTTTTGATAATGACGTAAACCGGTTGTTGATCATTTATAATATAACCGGTTGTATTGCAACGATAAATTTGACGGTATAAAAAAAAGGTTAAAAACCTGAAGTTACCATACCGGGTTTAAGGAAAAATGCAAAAAATATTTACAGCAACAAAGAAGTAAAAATTGTGGATAATCCTTTAACAGTGGTGTGTACAGACCTGTCATTAAAAGCAGGATGTCAGTTTTATTGTCATTTTACCGCTATTAAGGTATTGCGATTTTTAAAGCACACTTGTTATTTCGCACTAAATTAATAGTGCGAATAAATTTTTAAAATTATGAAAGCATTCAGTAGTAAAACAAATCAGTACATAGCCAAAGCCAAGGAAAAAGGATTAAAGGAGAATGACAGAAGGGACACGATTATTGACACACTTACCAGGATAAGAGATTATACAGCGGTTATTCATTTGTACAAAAAAATCAATGAGAAACAACTGAACATGACCCGTTCTGAAATTTCAGTGATCCTGAAAAAGTTAAGTACAACCGGAATCATTGAACGTAAAAAAGTGGAGAAGAACAATCATTTTGTTTATAAATTGAAATCCTTAAAAGCAATAGACGAATCTGATAAATATTTAGATGTACATCGTGTAAATTTAAATGTATACTGAGGTTGCAGGATCCATAAACAGTCACGCATCATTTGACCTCCTGCATCAGTTTTCTTATAAAAGGTGAGATCAGGATTAACAGAACCCCTGCAATCAATCCGTAAATGGCCAGCTGTTTATACCCGTCCGTATAGAGCATCAATTTAACGGATAGTGTTTCATGTTCATTGTCGGATGACATATCAGCGCCCAGCAAGCCGGCAACATATTGCCCATAGGCGCTGGCTAAGAACCAGATTCCCATCATCACACCCCATAATGGTTTTGGCGATAGCTTGGTCATAATGGATAAACCGATAGGGGACAAACACAATTCACCCAGTGTAATGATCACATATGCCAGGGTAAATACATCCAGAGAGGTGATCCCGTCAGGTGTTGCAAAAAATCGGGTGGCATAAAAAATAAAAAAAGCAGCTCCCAGAAAAATAAAGGCAAGTCCGAATTTAACAACCGTATTGGGCTCTTTGTTTTTTTTATTTAACCACAGCCATATCAGACCCAAAACAGGACTCAGCAAAATCACAAAAAAATTGTTCGCCGAATTATTTACCTGGTTGGGATCAATGTGCATTCCCAATAGTTCATCGTTCAGGTTGTAACGGGCAAACAAACTGAGTGAACCTCCGCTTTGTTCAAAGAAGGCCCAAAAGAAGATAGAAAAAATGATGAAGACCATTGCTGCAATTAGTTTTTTATTCTCGGCCCTTGAATAATTTTTCATTTCATAAAAAACATAGACCAGGGTAATGGGGCCGATGATATACATGAATAAATCAGTATACTGTGTGTTTTTAATGAGTAACAGAATAAAAGGGATGATCAGAAGGGAGCCAATGTATACACTGAACTCACTCATTTTACTTACCGGGTTTCCATCTTTACGCATGGGTTTTTTACCGATAGGGCCCAGTGAACGTTGTGTAAATACAAAAATAGCAAGTCCCAGGATCATAAAAATACCGGCCAATGAAAAGGCAAGGTTCCAGGAGTAGAGATCAGCTACTTTAATACAGAGTACACCACCGAGCAGGCCGCCCAGGTTGATACCTGAATAAAACAGCGAAAAGCCTGCATCACGGCGCGGATCACCTTCTTTATAAAGTGCTCCTACCATGGTGGAAATATTGGGCTTGAAAAAACCGGAACCCACAATCGTAAAGCTGATCCCGATATAAAAAAGTTGCTCAGGTGAAAAAGCAAGAATGAAACTTCCACAAATCATAAGTAAGCCACCCCAAAAAATGGATTTACGAAATCCTAAGATTTTATCAGCAAAGAGGCCGCCTACAAAAGCAAGTGCATATACAAAAGCCTGAATGGCGCCATATTTCAGGTTCGATTCCTTTTCATTGATATGTAAACGCTCGAACATGAAAATGATGAGCATTCCCCGCATGCCGTAAAAAGAAAAACGTTCCCACATTTCGGCCAGAAACAGATACCAGATCTGTTTGGGGTATTTGCCTTTAAAGTTTTGTATTTGTTCTAGGGTCAGCTCCTGATTCATTCAACATCGTTTATATAGAGGGGATGCCATGCGCTAATATCGGTATTTAAAAATAAAAATGGAACAATGAGGAAGAAAGATTTGTCTGCAAAAAAAACGGAAGTTTTAAACAAGTTGCTGCAGGAAAGCGGCTTTTCTTAATTTTGTTCTTATTCCATTAGTTCATTTAACGCAAATAAAGTATGTACGGATCATTTAAAAATCATCTTCAGACAGAATTGAAAGCCATCGAAGAGAATGGACTTTTTAAACGGGAACGCATCATTACAACAGAACAGGGTGCTGTTGTGAAAGTAAATGGTAAAGAAGTTATCATTTTCTGTGCAAATAATTATTTGGGACTTTCCTCTCATCCCAAAGTGGTGGAAGCAGCACATAAGACACTGGATAAGCATGGTTATGGAATGAGTAGTGTCCGTTTTATTTGCGGTACCCAGGATATTCACAAGGAGCTGGAAGAAAAATTATCCGGCTTCGTCGGACAGGAAGACACCATTTTATATGCAGCCTGTTTTGATGCAAATGGCGGTGTGTTCGAACCTTTACTATCGGAAGAAGATGCGATCATTTCCGATGAACTGAATCATGCTTCTATTATTGATGGTGTGCGTTTGTGTAAGGCGCAGCGTTACCGTTATAAAAACTGTGATATGACCGATCTGGAAGAGCAGCTGAAAAAAGCGCAGGATCAACGTTTCCGGCTGATTGTTACGGATGGTGTTTTTTCCATGGATGGATTCGTTGCTCCCTTAGATAAAATTTGTGATCTGGCCGATAAGTACAATGCCATGGTAATGGTAGATGAAAGTCATGCCAGTGGTTTCATCGGAAAAACAGGAAGAGGAACCATTGAATTAAAAAATGTGATGCACCGTGTAGATATCGTTACCGGAACATTGGGTAAAGCACTGGGTGGTGCCATGGGGGGGTTTACATCCGGCAAAAAAGAGATCATTGAATTGTTGCGTCAGCGTTCAAGACCTTACTTGTTCAGTAATTCACTGGCACCTCATATTGTAGGTGCTTCTATTGCAGTACTCGATATGCTGAG
>CAZMRM010000406.1:0-1086 GCA_964568515.1 uncultured Chitinophaga sp.
CTTGCAAGTGCAGTTACATTTCCCGGTGTATCTCCTGCCAGTGAAGTGGCGATCACTCTCCCCTGCTGATCCAGGTAAGATACACTGACCTGTCCGTTGGCATCGATCACCATGTTCTTTTTGTAATGCGAAAAGAAACCGACTTCCGAACCAAAGATACGGTTCAGATGTTCCTGAGATGGTTTCCCATAGTAGTAT
Source organism: uncultured Chitinophaga sp. (assembly GCA_964568515.1). Taxonomy (GTDB): domain Bacteria; phylum Bacteroidota; class Bacteroidia; order 2-12-FULL-35-15; family 2-12-FULL-35-15; genus 2-12-FULL-35-15. The sequence goes on from CAZMRM010000406.1 coordinate 199, forward strand.
TTTGTTTCATGGCCGCTCTGCAACTGGTAAACCGGTCCCACTCCACCCTGGCGACGGATACGTCCGGTATTGTCACTTTCATATTCGGTATGGGTAAACGGAAACTGCAAGGCATCCGGAACAAAAGCCTGTTCCGCAGTTTTATCCGGATTTGCAGCAGAGTAATAATAAGATGCACCGCTTGCAGTGATCATGGGTTTGGCAATCAGTTTACAATCGCCCGTATCTATGTCAAAATCATTCCGGCTATATTCTACATTCGTTGCCGACTGGTTAAAATTTTTATAATAACCGATCACAGGACTTTTAGCAGGTGCCGGCAAAGCCTGTACAGCGGCTCTTCCCTGGTGATCATAAAATGTTTCGCCTACGATGGCCTCTTCATCCGAATTTATTTTACTGACTGTTTGCTGGTTTCGCAGAGAACCGTCAAAATAACTCACGGCTTCTTTTTTCTTGCCTTCTTCTGCATAGCTGGCTGTGTATTGCCAGTTGAACTGATCAGCTTCATGCTTTGTCAGGTTATCAATCTGATACTTGCGGTCATGACTTGCCACTGTACAGAGCGAAGCATCACTGCATCCTTATCCATGCGACCAGACACCGGCTATCCACACATTGTTCTGAGGTCCTCCTGTTGTAAGGGCCCTTACCCTGAACAATACCCAACCCTGCTCAAAAATAGCCGCTACGGTGTATACAGTATTCTTCGTACTGATGCGGGTGGCATTTCTGCTGAAATTATAATAAAGGTCAGCAGGAGAAATGCTACCCGACGTTTTATCATAATCGTTAATATGAAGCCACTCCAGTTGATATTCTTCTGCTCCCACCACATCCGACCAGGCCACCTGGATTTCTTTTGCTCCATTCAGTGCCGAAGCTAAA
>CAZMRM010000406.1:1096-3522 GCA_964568515.1 uncultured Chitinophaga sp.
GCAGGTGCCGAAATGGAAGTACTCAAAATGCTGATGGATACACGATGCCCACCTGTAAACGCATAGGCATTTTTATCTTTATAGGTAACACCGCTTGCTGTATTGTATTCTACACTTAGTGAAGGATACAACGTATGTTGTGTGTTTGCTGCATCCCAGTAATCCACCTGCAGATCCACGGTAATGGAATAGTTTGAGATCACGGATGTGTTGGTCTGGTCAATTTTCAGAGTGACCAGATTGTTTACATCCTGGCTGCGGATGGCTTCATCACCAATCCACGAAGGATTGAATGGTGTTGGAAACAATACATCTTTGTGTGTAAGGGCTGCCGGCGTTGAAACCATGGTCGCTACCGATCCATTGGCAGTATATTCCTGCTCCTTTGCAGTAACTGCGCATGTCATAAGAACCAACATCCATGTTGTGATGATCGTCTTTGCGATTTTTCCTTTTTTTAACATCTTCATTTGCTTATGTTATAAATGTCAATAGATCCTGTTCTGTATGTGATAAGGTTATTCCCTTGTTTTTACCAGGTGATTGATCACGGTATAGCTCCTGTATTTTTCATTGGGAACAACGACCCCTTCTTTTTTCAGTTCAATGTATTTGCTCATGCTGAATGTGTCATCCGTAAAAACAGGGTTAGCGGCCTGATGCAGGTAACTGATCTCCACTCTTGTTTTGACCCATTTGCCTTCTTCAAGCTCCACGGGTTCACGATAAAAAATTTTCACTTTACTGATGTGATGATCTTTTGCATCCAGGTAAAAAACCGTTTTTTCATACTCTCCGCTTTTATAAACAAAAGCATATTCTTTTTTTCCGTTTTTTATTCCCAGGTATTCGGCCGTCACATTGCTTCCTTTCGAGACAGTCAATGAATCAAGTCCCAATGTGCCGGCAACCACACGGGCAGCACTTTCCAGCTCTGCTTTTGTTTTTGCATCCATCTTTTCCCCCGAAGGTTTCAGCCTGTTGTCGATCGCAATGATGTGACTCTCTTCATCAATCAATAAAACATATTTCTCATTGCAAATGGTTTTTAATCCAAACTGATTCAGATAATAATTCTCTCCTTTCTTTTTGATCATCATCATTTCTTTTTCCAACGGAATGGTTGAAGTATAGGATGGATAAAAACTGTATTCCATTTGTGCCTCAAAAGATTTTTCCTTATAAATGGCCATTGCTTTTTCAAGATCTGCTTTATAGTCCTGCGCCTTCAGAGGTGCCTGTGTGAATACAACAAAGGCAGCACTACTGCCAAGGATATATTTTTTAAATTTTGATGTCCACTTCATGAGCTGTTAATTATTATTGTTTTCTTGTTGCATTGCGCGATTCTTTAATGGTCATAACCCCTCGTTCTGTTTCTTTTTTAACCCTTACAAGGGCTCCTTCTTCATTGTATTCATAAAAGGTGGCATAGTTGCGTTCGTCCATCTCCGCTGCCAGACGAAGTGTTTTAGGATCGTATACAAAAGATTTCATATTGGAATCGAACGGGTGTACCCGTATATCATCGAAGTATGCATTGTTTACTCCGCCATTGCTCAGCTTAATGTTGATTTTAACAGCTGATGAAGGAACCGTGAACACTGATTCGATCCGTTGCCATCCGTCAATGATCTGACCTGTTCCTTTGAACACAGGCAACGTTACATCCTGGCTGGAGTAAGTACCTTTAAAGGACAGGATGATGCCTGCATTGGTGTAGGTAAAGGTGGTGGGTGGTGTGTTCACTTCTTTTACCCAGGCGCTGAGCACATAATTTTTTCCGGGGATGGGTGCAAAACTGTTCTCACATTCTATGCAAGGTGGTTTTGGGGTACAGGGCGATGTACCCGAAACCGTTACGCTTCCCGAACCTGATTCCTGTACGAATGAATTTCCGGCATAAGAACCGGCAAAGGTTCCGATACCTGTGGCACTCAAAGGAGTTCCCAATGGCACATCCACCTGCATGCGTAGTACCAGCTTGGTGAATGCTGCCAATCCGCCAAAAGCCGGTTTTAGTTTTAACTTAAAATAAACATTTGCACAAAATTCGCATTTGGGTAAGAACTTCAACAATTTTACAATTTTAAGTTTTAATATTCCCCAAAATTGAAAAATTCAACAATTTCGAATTTGGACACTGTATAAAATTATGAGTTTTATGGACGGGTTGAAAGTACGAAGAAGGATTAAGACTTGAATGTGGAAATTTCGTAGTGAATATTTACACAAAATTCACATTCCAGCAATTTCAATTTTAGAGTTCAACATTCTCAGAAAAAATTAAAAATTCTGCAATTTCGAAAAATATTTTTTTATGAAACGCTTTATATGTTCGAAATTGGGAAACATACAAATTAAAAACATGTGGATTGTATGGACTTTTAAATAAAATGACCAATCTAAACTGTTTAAGAGTGGAG
>CAZMRM010000407.1:0-3512 GCA_964568515.1 uncultured Chitinophaga sp.
AAAATGTACTTTCCAATATTAAATCCGCCAATAGTTTATTGTATGTGATGGCTTCCATCAACAGAAAGTTGCTTGGATTGGATGAGTGTCTGCTTTTGAATGATAAGCATTACATTATAGAAGGGATCAGTTCCAATATTTTTGCGGTAAAGAATGGCGTACTTTATACTCCACCAATTTCGGATGGTTGTGTAGAAGGAGTTATGCGAAAAAAAATAATTGAAGTAGCACAAGCAAACCGTATCGCTGTCTATGAAATTTCTATCATGCAAAATGTGTTATTAGGAGCGGATGAATTATTCTTGACAAATGCAGTGCATGGAATCCGTTGGATCGTGGCCTACAAACAAAAAAGATATTTCAACAATACTTCGAAAAAATTAATTGATAAACTTAATGAATTAGCTATTAAATAATTCCATGGAAGACCTACAGTCATTTATTAATACATTACGCCATGATTTTACAAAGCAAACGCTTGATAAAAATGATGTTAACGCCGATCCGATTTTACAATTTGAAAGATGGTTTAAGGAAGCCGTAGAAGCAAGGGTAAATGAACCCAATGCCATGTGTATTTCAACCATTTCATCTGACGGACAACCTTCAGCACGTTTTGTGTTTTACACCAATTACAATAGCAGGAAGGGAACAGAGATCAATGAAAATCCGAAGGCAGCGCTTTTGTTTTTTTGGCCGGAATTGGAAAGACAGGTAAGGGTAGAAGGAATTCTAAAAAAGCAAAGTCCCGTAGAGTCCACTAGATATTTCGACTCTCGTCCCCGTGAAAGTAAATTGGGGGCATGGGCTTCTGAACAAAGTAAACCAATTGATAGCCGCTTGATACTCGATCAAGCATACCAAGAAAATTCTAAAAAATATCCCGGAGAAGTTCCACGTCCCCCATTTTGGGGGGGATATGTATTAATGCCTGAAAGAATTGAATTTTGGCAGGGAAGAGCGAACCGTTTACATGACCGGATTTTATATTCGCTTGAAAATAAAAACTGGAAAACAGAAAGGTTATCACCCTGATATTTTCAATACGATCAGGTTTTGATCTATAGCTATAATAAAAAAATCCCTTCTGAATTTCAGAAGGGACCTTTATTCGTAGCAAAACTATTCTGCTCTTTTTGCTGCTTTTTTAGGAGTTGCTGCCTTTTTTGGTGCTGCAGCTTTTTTAGGAGCAGCCTTTTTGGCTGCCGTTTTAGCTTTTTTTCTTGGTCTTCTTACGCCATAAGAGCCCATTGTAATTTTACCTTTACGGCTTTTTTTATCTCCTTTTCCCATAATAAATAGTTTAGGTTTTATTTTTAAGTGCTACAAACGTACATGCAATTTTAGAAAAAAACAAATTGTTCATTTTACTGTCCTGGTAATAATCACTTACATTCACTATTATTATACACTGCTGTACTGATTTTTTTCCTGAATGCTAATCCATTTATAGATCCGGCTGTTGCTTGGATAAATAATCCTTTTCGATCAATTCTACTTTTGGAATGCTATTTCTTAGCCAGCGCAATAATAATTCATTTTTCTCTGCTTCTTTTAAATGCCAGTCAAAATCTGCTAAATGAAGCTTTGAAGTAAGTATATGCAAACATAAAGCAGCAGAAACTGAAATATTAAAACTTTCTGTAAATCCAAACATGGGGATTCTGACAAATTCATCCGCATGTTCACGTACTGTATCCGAAATACCGGTGAGCTCCGTTCCAAAAAATAATGCAAGTGGTTTATCTATTTTTAAATCATTTAACAAGCAATCGTTTTCATGAGGTGTTGTTGCAACAATACGATAACCTTGTTCTTTTAATTTTTTAATGCATGTAAGGGAGTTATTTTCTTCTTTACGGTATTTATGCAGATTTAACCATTTTGGCGATCCCATTGCGATATCTTTATTGACTGTATAGGCATTTTTATTTTCAATGATATGAATATTCTGAATGCCGAAAATATCACAGGAACGTAATACAGCGCTTGCATTATGAGGTTGATAGATATCTTCAAGGACAATGGTAATATGTCTGGTGCGATATTCCAGCACTTTATCAAATTTACTTCTTCTGGTTTCGGAAATAAATTGCGACAAGTAATTAATGAGTTGCTTATTCATATCGTTAAATGATCTATGCTGTCGGCGCTTATTCCAATTTGTTAAGCTCTTCCATTTGATTTAGCAGTGAGATTGGCAATACGATACAATAAACGTGCGCCTACGTTTGCATCCCATTCATTTCCTCCGGGTGCTACCTCGTTCAGATCAAAAGCAATGATTCGCTTTCCGGCATCCGCAATTTTTTCTATTAAAAGTAGCACCTGTTCAAACTCAAAGCCTCCGGCTACCGGCGTTCCTGTATTGGGACAAAGTTTAGGATCCAGGCCATCAATATCAAAACTCAAATAAATATCATTGGGTAATTGTGAAATAATCTCATTACAGATGTTACTCCAGGATGTACCATCGTATTGTTTACTTTTAATATCCCGGTCAAAGAAAGTAACGATCCTTCCATTCGATTCCTGGATCAGATCATACTCTGCCTGGCAATAATCCCGGATACCCACCTGAACCAATTTAGATACCTGAGGGATTTTAATGGCATTGAACATAATAGAGGCATGGGAATAAAGAAATCCTTCATAAGCATCCCTAAGGTCGGCATGTGCATCAATTTGCAAAATGGCAAATGAAGAATGTTTTTCTGCCAGTGCCTGCATTAAACCAAGTGGGGTACTGTGATCTCCACCAATTAATGCAACGATTTTATTTTTATTCAAATAGGTTAATGCTTTTGTTTTAACCCAAAGATTTAATTTTTCGCATTCGGCATTAATTGCTTGTCGTGTAGCTTCCATTTTACTATTGGATTCCGGTGAATCACCTTCTTGCAATAGACCGATATACTGTTCTGATTTTCTTCGAAGGCTTTCACTTTTGCTGGCAATATCATCTGACACTTGTTCCATTGCTATTCCAATTTTCCAGGCATCTTTTATTTCAGGATCAAAAAGATCGACTTGAAAAGAGGCATCAAAGATTGCCTGTGGTCCCAGTGCTGTACCAGCAGTATAGGAAACAGTAACTTCCCAAGGTACAGGAATCAAAACTACTTCTGCTTCTTCCGTTGTAAATGGTAATCCATAAATATTATTATTTGCATCACCCAATCCATTTGGGTCAAAGCTATTGATTTTATCTTGTTTACTCATGTGATAATTTTTTGCGGACAAAACTACATAAAATAAAAAAGTCCTGCAGTTTTGCAGGACCTTTTTATTTCGTTAAAGCAATGACTATTTGTTAACAGTTTTTGCTAACTCTGCACCAGCTTTAAATTTAGCAACTTTTTTAGCAGCAATTTTAATTGCTTTACCAGTTTGAGGGTTGCGACCAGTTCTTGCAGCTCTTTTAGAAATAGAAAAAGAACCGAAACCAACTAGTGCTACTCTGTCACCTTTTTTAAGTGCTTTTGTTGTTGCATTTACAAATGCATCTAATG
>CAZMRM010000408.1:0-3511 GCA_964568515.1 uncultured Chitinophaga sp.
ACGTATACTAATCATAAACGAATTATATTAAAATATTCCTTGACCTATTTCTTTTTTCTTTTGCTGATCTCCATCGGGCCTTACCTGAATCCTTCTTTTCACATCGCAAAAATCCTAAAAAGAAAACAAACCAATTTTATCAATATGGCAAAGGGAGGTACAGTGGTGTATCATGATTCCCGTTATGTCTATCTTGATTTCAGTAATCATGCTCAAAAACTGGAACCAGCCGGTGAATCATTTTATAAGCTGAAAAAAGGCATTCAATACCGTGTTTTCAAACCGAATACCACGGATACTGTTTGGATAGATGGTAGCGCCGATACCAACAGGTTTAAAGTATTGTATTCCTTTTCACCGGCAGGAAGTGCTTTCCAAATGAACAGGCTGCAACCTTCTGTCGTTGAAATTCTAAAAAGGGTTCCAGGGTCCTTTTTTAATACATTGGTCATTCCATCCATATATAGTTATCATAAGCCATTTTCCGGATGCATTGCCGTAGAGAATACATTTATTTTATTGTCCCTTCTTCTGATCGTCCTGTTTTTTTTAAGAAAAAATGTGTCCCTGGCTCTTGTATTATTTTGCTTTAGCTTTGTTTTGATGCTGTTCTCGTTAATCGGCCTGACCACACCGATTTTAGGAGCGCTGGTAAGGTATAGGGTACCTGGTATTCCATTACTTATCATCGGGATGGCATTAATAACCGATGTGAAAAAAATTTCAGATTTCTGGAAGGATCTGAGAAATTTTTTTAATGCCTCTGCAGGTTCTAAAAAGTATTAAAATGTTGGATGGATGAAACCTTATTCATGCTGGAAAATGTATTCATTTTTGAAGCAATATTTGGCTTTTTAAACCGTTTAGGGAAGGTTTGGATATAATAGTAAATTAGTTTAATTTTAGAACCAATATGAAGCATTTATATATTTTCCTTTTTTTATGTGCAGGCTTTGGTGTATCCGGTTTAGCACAAACCAGAAAATACAGTAATGAATTTTTGAATATTGGTGTAGGTGCACGTGCATTGGGAATGTCTAATTCTTATATTACATCTGTCAATGATGTAACAGCCGGTTACTGGAATCCGGCAGGATTAGCAGGAATGGGAAATCAGCATCAGCTGGCACTCATGCACAGCGAGTATTTTGCCGGAATTGCCAAATATGATTATGGTGCTTTTGCAACACGCATCGATTCTGCTTCCGTTATAGGAGTGAGTGTTGTTCGTTTTGGCGTGGATGATATTCCGAATACGACAGAACTGATTGATGCCAACGGAAATTTAAATTATGACCGTATTACTACCTTTTCGGCAGTGGATTTTGCTTTGCTTGTTTCGTATGCCCGATCCATGAAGATTCCTGGATTACGTGTAGGAGCCAATGTAAAAGTGATCAGAAGAAAAGTAGGAGATTTTGCCGGTGCCTGGGGATTTGGTTTAGATGGCGGTATTCAGTACGACCGGAACAAATGGAAATTTGCTGCAATGGCTCGTGATGTTACCAGTACCTTCAATGCCTGGAGCTATAATTTAAGCGATGAAACAAAACAGGTCTTTACAAAAACGGGGAATGAAATCCCGGAAAATTCTGTAGAAATTACAGTACCTAAATTGTTACTGGGAGTAGCCCGTAAATTTGATTTCAGTCCTAAATTATCTTTATTAGCCGAAGTAAATACGGATGCTACCTTTGATGGGAAACGAAATGTACTGATTAAAAGTAAAGCGGTAAGCATTGATCCGCATCTGGGTATCGAATTGTCTTATCTCAATATTCTCTTCTTAAGAGGTGGCCTTGGAAACTATCAAACCTATACAGACGCGCTTAAGAAAAAGATCACCACGATTCAGCCGAATATTGGGGTGGGAGTTCGTATCAAATCATTCTATCTCGATTATGCGTTGACAGATATCGGCGATCAATCGGTAGCACTGTATTCAAATGTGTTCTCAATTAAAATTGATATCAACAAAAAAGTAAAATGATAAAACGGTTACTTGCCATTTTTTTTTGTTGCTTTTTCTTTGTCCCCCTGTTTGCCCAAACCTACGGCAATGAATGGATTGATTATACCCAGAATTATTATAAAATAAAAATTACAAAAGAAGGGATCTACCGCATCGATTCCCTTACACTTACAACTGCAGGTATTCCGGTATCTTCCATAGACACCCGTTTTTTTCAGATCTTTCATAATGGTAAGGAGCAATCCATTTATATACAAGGAGAAGCTGACGGAACATTGAATGCTGCCGATTATATTGAATTTTATGCAACAAAAAATGATGGAACATTAGATACTGCCCTGTATGTTCATACTCCCAACCTTCCCAATCCTTATTTTAGTTTGGTGAATGATACAGCCACTTATTATCTGACATGGAACAATTCCTTATCCAATAAAAGAATACTAGCAGAAACAGATACGTCTTCTTTATATCCGGTGGCACCTTATTTTTTAAAACAGGAAGTCGTAGAACGGCACCTTAGCTATTACAACGGGGAAACAGATATTGTAGGAGGGACCGATTCACGATATGTAAGATCGGAGACCTGGGGCAGTCCTGTTTTTACTCTCGGAGGAAACGATATCTATTCTGTAAATACAAGCAAACGCTTTTTATCCGGTCCGGATGCCGTCATCACCACCATGGTGATCGGAGCTTCAAAAGATAATAATTTTCTCAATATGAATCTTCCGGACCATCATCTGACCATTTCATTGAACTCACAACTGCTGGCAGATACGATGTTTTACGGATATGAAGCAAACCGATTTGTAAAAAGGGTACCTGTATCGGCACTTACGGAAGGTAACAGCAGTGTTACTTACAAAAGCATTGCTGACGCAGGGTTTACCTCCAACAGATCCTTTGTAACTTACCTTAGCATAATCTATCCTCATATTTTTGATCTGGAAGCAAAAGGGTTGTATCCCATGATCATTCCGGATGCAGCAACTGCAAAGACGCAATTGAATTTTAATAACGTGAATGCAACAGGCAACGTTTATCTCCATGATCTTACTAATTCCAGGCGTATACCCGTTATAAAATCAGGTACTGATTACAAAGCTGTTATTCCCAACTCCGGAGCCGAAAAAAAATGCGTATTCATTTCAGAAGACAGCATTGTGAAGATTAAATCCATTCAGCCGGTTTCTCCTACCGCTAAATTTACAGATTACTTGTTACAGGCGACTGATTCAGCCTTTATTATCATCACACACAAAACCCTCATGACTTCTGCATTAGCTTATAAAACTTATAGAAGCACCAATAAATACGGAGGGCATCATCATGTAGTTGTAGCAGACATTGATGAGTTATATGATCAATTTGCTTATGGCGTTTCAAAAAGTCCGCTTTCCATCAGAGGTTTTTGTAAATTTTTGTTGGACCGTTATCCAACTCCTCCTCAGAATTTATTTCTTATCGGAAAAGCCATACACTTGCAGGATGTAAGAATGAATCAGGCATTGGCACAAAAATATTTGGTACCGTCTT
>CAZMRM010000409.1:0-3510 GCA_964568515.1 uncultured Chitinophaga sp.
TGTTCAAATACTTGCGGTTCTGCCAGTGCCCATTCCAGTACCTGATAACCACCCATCGATCCGCCAATGAGCGTATTGATTTTTGAAATGTTTAAGTGCTTGCGAAGGGCAATATGTGCCTGCACCATATCCCGAATGGTAATCTGAGGAAACTGGCTATAGTAAGGTGTACCGGTAACGGGGTTGATGGTCAATGGTCCGGATGAACCGTAACAGGATCCAAGTATGTTTGCACAAACAATAAAATAGTTGGAGGGATCAATTGTTTTATTCTCGCCACACAGGGTGTTCCACCAGTCTAAAACATTGGAATTAGCTGTTAATGCATGGCAAAACCAAATGACATTGCTTTTATCAGCATTTAATGTTCCGGCAGTGTGATAAACCACATCGACACTGTTGAGTGTTTCGCCACCTTCCAGTTTAAGAGGCTGACGGTATGTAAAAAAATGTTTATTCATAAATAATGGCTTCTTCCCGCTTGATTTTCTATCAAATCCATGAGGGAGAAGTAAGATTAAGCCTACAAAACTAATCAAAAATTAATGCATTTGTAGTATCTTTGATGGCTATAAAACATTTAATTATGAGAATAGAATTAAAACGCCTGGACGGGGATTTTCATTTTGAAGCAAAAAGTGAAACCGGGAACATTGCTGAAATGGATGCCGGCGAAAATATCGGAGGGCAAAATAAAGGAGTTCGTCCGATGCAAATGTTAATTATGGGTGTAGGCGGTTGTAGTGCCATTGACATTGTTCTCATCTTAAAAAAACAAAAGCAACAGATTGATGACTTTGCAATTAGTATAGATGCAGAACGTGAATCGGATAAAGAACCTTCTTTGTGGAAATCGATCATGATCCATTTTAAGTTAAAAGGTAAAATAGAAAAAGAGAAAGCAGAGCGTGCCGTTGCACTTTCGATCGAAAAATATTGTTCAGTATCAAAAACCTTAGAACTTGCAGGTGCGACCATCACTTATAAAGTAAGTGTAAATGAGTAAAATAAAAGGAATGGAATCAGGAATTGCCTATTAATACAGTAAGTTTTTATGAGAAAATTTGAAACAAATGCCATCCGTGCACAAATAGAAAGAAGTGAAAATAATGAACATTCTGTTCCGGTTTATTTAACTTCCAGTTTTATGTTTGAGGATGCCGAAGAGATGCGTGCAATGTTTGCGGATGAAAAAGAAGGAAATATATACAGCAGGTTTACAAATCCGAATACAACAGAGCTGGTTAATAAAATGTGCCTGTTAGAAGGTGCTGAGGCTGGTTATGCAATGGCTTCCGGTATGGCGGCTGTATTTGCAAGTTTTATGGCTTTGCTTAAAAGCGGGGATCATATTTTATCGTCCAGTTCTATTTTTGGTTCTACACATACCTTACTGACGAAGTTTTTACCGAAATGGGGTATTACGCATTCTTATGCAAATGTGAATAAACCGGAAACCTGGGAATCACTTATTCAACCCAATACTAAAATGATTTTTGTTGAAACACCTTCCAATCCGGGTTTAGACATTATTGATTTAGAATGGCTGGGAGCACTTGCGAAAAAACACAATCTTATTTTAAATGTGGACAATTGTTTTGCCACACCTTTTATTCAACGTCCAATCGAATACGGTGCTCATATCGTTACACATTCTGCAACAAAGTATATTGATGGACAAGGACGTGTGTTAGGGGGACTGGTTGTTGGGAAAGAAGATCTGATCAAAGAAATTTTTGCTTTTTGCAGAAGTTCAGGACCATCACTCTCTCCATTTAATGCGTGGACCTTATCAAAGAGTCTTGAAACATTGGCGATACGTATGGAACGTCATTCACAAAACGCACAGAAACTTGCTGCTTTATTGGAAAATAATGCAGAAATAGAACAGGTCCGCTATCCGTTCTTACTATCTCATCCGCAATATGAAATAGCAAGAAAGCAGATGAGTATGGGAGGAGGGCTGGTCACCTTTAATATTAAAGGTGGTATTGAAAGAGGAAGAAGATTTTTGGATGCTTTGCAACTATGTTCCCTTACAGCCAACCTGGGCGATTCACGCACAACTGCGACGCATCCTGCATCTACCACTCATGCGAAACTTACGGAAGAAGAACGTTTGAGTGTAGGCATTACGCCTGGTCTTGTACGTATTTCTGTTGGGCTGGAAAACATCATCGATATTATTGCTGATGTGGAGCAGGCGTTGGAAAAATCACGCTAAACAGAGGCAAGCATATGGATTTTCATTGTGTGAGCCGAGCTTTAGCGCGAAGTCTCATAATTTCAAACCAATAAATAAAACATCGTCTACCTGTTCATGGCCCTCTTTCCATCGGTTGAAGTATCTGTCAACCACCATTGCCTGCTGGTTCATGGGTAAGGTTTGAATTTGCTCCAGCATTAATTTCATGTTGGAGATCTTTATCTTTTTGCTTTTTTCTCCACCAAACTGATCCGGATAACCATCCGTAAACATATACAAAGTATCTCCTTTATGAAGCTGAATGCTACGGTTTTCATAGGTTTGAGAATCTGAATTCTCTTTTTCTTTTTTGAACGTCATCAACTCGTTGTTCATGGAAATAAACATGGACCGGCGTGTTGAGCACATGCGCATGAAGAGCGTATCCAGATCTATTTCACAAATAATAATATCTACTGTATCATGTGTATGATCAATTTCATCATCGTTTTGCCGTAAAAGATTTTTGATTTCCTTGTCCAGCACATTCAGTGTTTCTGCAGGGGAAAGTATATCCGGCCTGCTGGTGATATCTTTTAACAAAGTACTTCCAATCATACTCATGAAGGCTCCTGGAACACCGTGTCCGGTTGCATCTGCACAAACAATAAGAAGCTTATTATCATATTGTTCGAACCAGTAAAAATCCCCGCTTACAATATCTCTTGGCTGAAAAAAAACAAAAGAGGCTGGCACTATTCTTTTGAGTTTTTCCAGATCGGGAAGAATGGCATCCTGTATTCGTTTGGCATAGCGTATACTATCGGTGATATCTTTATTTTTCTTTTCGATTTCTTCTTTTTGAATAATTACTTCTCTTGTTTTTTCATTCAATGCTTTTTGTAGCTGGGCCTGGAACCTTCGGTGATTTGCCTCTCTTATCTTTACGATCAGATAAAAGGCATAGATTACTCCTGCAATAACAAGAATGATGAACCAGGCGCTTTTCCATACAGGCGGAGCAATTGAAAAATGAATGCTTAAAGGGACATTGTTGCTAACATCATCACTGTTGTATGCCTTTAATAAAAAAGTATAGTCCCCCTCAACGAGTTTACCATATTGTGCAAAATTACTGTAGGTTTTATCAGACCAATCAACATCATATCCTTCCAATTTATATTGGTAAGCAATACGGGAATTTGCTTTAAAACTAACTCCGATAAAATCGATCCTTAGTTTGTATTCATCATAAGGGAGAGAAAGACTTTTAGAAGGATCAATCACTTTATCATTCATTTTGAATGAGGTAATGTTTACAATAG
>CAZMRM010000410.1:0-3508 GCA_964568515.1 uncultured Chitinophaga sp.
GTAAAGAAAAAGAAGAGCAGGTAACCCAGGGAATACGAACCGATCACGATCAGCAGAATGGACACCGACAGGATCCAGATCATTTTACGCACCAGGTACAGGTTGCCATCAGGAAAAGCAGCCTGCAATCCATAAACAACAGGTGATTTAACCTGAGAGAATTCATCAATACTGGATTTGAACGGAATGTTCCGAAACAAGGTGCTGTCGCAGGAAGACCAGGAAATGTATCCTTTGTTTGTGACAACCGCCAGTTCAAATGGAATGTAAATTTCCCTTGAGTTCAGCTCCATTTGATAAGCAGCTTTGTATAATTCCATATCCTCATCGGTGAGCTCAAACTCAATGTTCATGGAATGTGAAGGTTTGATTTTACCAGGTTCCAGCATTTTTTTGAGATACTGCAATAACTTCAACGAATCTGTAATTTTTAGGGTGGTAGCCGGAAGCGGTAAAACAACCATTTTATTATTGTATTCCTTGGCACCCTCAATAGCACTGCTAAGGCTGCTCAAATCAATGGCATCTGCAAGCTCGTTGTTCTTTGTATTAAATGCTTTTTTGAGTGTTGTTTTAACATTCGCTGAAGACAATGCATTTTGTATATCTGCTTTAAACCTTATTTTTTGCTGCTGATAGGAGGTAATGAGCCAGTAGATCTGAAGGAGAATGATACCGGCAAGTACGGTGACTGTCGTGATCGTAAGGTATTTTATGAATTGTTCTTTTCGCATGGCATCTTCTAAGGTAAAAATAGAACATTTCCAACAGAGTAAAAGATCATCTTAACACTCATTAACACTGCTTAACACTGAATAACACTCGATAACATTCAATAACACTCCTTAACGCTGGATAACACTAACCTTTAGCGGCATGTGCTACTTTTGTTTATCAAAAAGTTCATACTAAATTAATAAATCTATCATGAAAAAGATCAAATCATTACTTGTGTGCGTGATGGCAGGTTTTACTGTTGTGGCGCAGGTGGATCCGGCCGCGGATATCACGTTAAAAGGAAATCTTTCCTGTGGCTTCGACCAGGTTTTAGAGAAAGCCCATGTCAATTATGCCGAACTAGTGGAGGGATACAGGAGCCATGCGGCAGCGAACCGTACTGCGGCACAACCGGACGGTGTGGTGTACGACATACCTGTTGTATTTCACATTGTTTATGCGGCCAATCAGGCCAGCCTGAATATTCCGGATAGCATTCTTAAGAACCAGATCGATGTGATGAACAAAGCATTCCGCAAGCGCCATGCAGATACCGCCAATACAAGGGCGATCTTCAAATCGCTTTCTGTTGATGCAGAAATTCAGTTCCATCTTGCAACAAAGGATCCTTCCGGTAATCCTACCACAGGTATAACACGTACCATTTCAACACGCACCTATTTTGGGGCAACTTCCCCCTCCCTGGATTCCCTGGAACGTGTTAAGAAAAAAGGTGAAGGAGGTATTGATCCCTGGCCGACAAAAAAGTACCTCAATATCTGGGTTTGTAATTTAACAGATTCAAAAGGTCAGTTATCCGTACTTGGATATGCTACACCTCCATTGAATCCGCTTCCTCCCAATTGGCCCGCCGGTTCTGATCTACAGCTGGCAGGAATGATCGATGGTGTGGTGTTGCAAACACATTCCGTTGGAAGCAACAATCCACTTAGCGCAGCATTGCAGGGAATCTATACAAAAGGAAGAGCCTGTGTTCATGAAGTGGGACATTATCTGGGACTGCAGCATGTGTTTGGCAGTACGGCAGGTAATTCCACTGCTGATTGCGGAACAGCACTTATCACCGATGGAATGGACGATACACCTGAACAAGCGCTCATTTCCCAGGTTAAAGGTTGTCCGGCTGTGGATAAAAATAGCTGTGGAGCAGGTACTGCAGGCGACCTTCCGGATATGTGGGAAAACTACATGGACTATGCTACGGATGCCTGTCAAACCTTGTTTACAAAAAAGCAGATTGCATTAATGAGAAGTGTGTTGGATGATCAGCGCTCTACCTTATTTGATGTAACAGGCATTGATGAAAGGATAACCTCTTCCTTCAGTATTTATCCTAACCCGGCAACAGATCTTGTAACAATTAACTATGAGGGCCCTGTCCGCAAGTTAACAGTATTTAATTATATGGGACAAATGGTACATGAATTCAGTGGTAAGGAAACGGTATCATCTTCTTATGACATCAGCAGTTTACAAACAGGCACATATTTGTTCCTGCTTGAATCAGACCAGGGAAAAATAGTGACTGCGAAGTGCAGCATCATACGATAACAGATTTATTTTTAGCTCTCCGTAATATCCTGGTCCGGTAGACTTCGGTTAACCGGATCGGGTTTTATTTTTTGCATTCTAATGATTCGATGTTTGACGAAGCATCTCTACGTTGTGATACCCCAGGTCTCCGGCCGTAAAACCTGTAAGGTTTCTTCTTAGCTTAATTATCGCTAATTTCCGCTTCTCCTAATAAAACCGCATAGATCTCTGTAGCATATTCCTCCAATAGCTGTTGATCCGAGAAAATTTCGATTTGCGATATTTTGGTGCACCAGTTTAAGTACACCTCATACAATTCTTCTTTTTCATCACTGATACCTATCATTTTAAAAATAGTATCACTCAGTTGCAAGTAGTAATTATCCGGACAAAGACCAAGTGCTTCCAGGCCATGGATAAGACGTGTATGGATTAAATGATCTTTGATGAGGCGAATGGTGATTTGTCGGTTGGTCATGATAATGTTTTTTTATTGAATAATGATAAGACAAAGTTACTAAATACTCTTTATGAATAGGCATATTATAAAGAGTAATTATATTCGAAGGCTTTCCTTTGCTTTACTCTATAAAAAGAGTATAAAAATGGCAAAGAAAGCACCTCAAAAAATGAGTAACAAGGCTGTTACAGCAGAAACAAAGACGTTAAAACAAATAGGTGAACGATTAAAATATTATCGGAAAAAGGCAGGATATACGAATTATGAATATTTTGCTTATGAAAATAATATTAGCCGTCCACAATATGGAAAATATGAAGCCGGTGCCAATATTCAATTGAATACGTTGATTAAGATATTGAAAGCCTTGGATGTGAGTTTGGAAGAATTTTTTAAGGGTTTTGAATAGGAATATATCTGGGAAAATATGGGGGGGCTATTGGAACTCCTGGTTGAACGGATTTACAGAAGGAGAAAATAATTCAGCGGAATTTTTTTCAGCCAGTTTAATGCCTCCACCTTTAGGAATAGTGAAATAGAAAGTACTCCCCATATTAGATACTGATTCTACCCATATTTTGCCATGATGTTGGGTCACAATTTTTTTGCATGTAGCCAAGCCTATTCCGGTACCAGGATAATCGGTTTCATTATGCAACCGTTGAAAAATAACAAAAATCTTTTCTTTGAATTGCTTGTCTATTCCAATACCATTATCTTTAAACGAAAAAAGATATTCCGTGCTCTTTTCCTCAACAGTAATGCTGATTTCAGGAG
>CAZMRM010000411.1:0-3481 GCA_964568515.1 uncultured Chitinophaga sp.
CTCAGCCATTGATCAGCAATTACCTACCTTGTGTGTACTGGCACATGGCCTGGATAAAATTTATCCTGCTGCCAATTATTCCCTTGCTCATAGAATGCTGGAATCCGGAGGGTGGCTCAGTGATTTCACCAGCGGTACAAAAGCCGATAAAGAAAATTTTCCACGCAGAAACAGAATTGTTGCAGGCATTTCAGATGCAACAGTGGTGGTTGAATCAAAATCCAGAGGTGGTTCCTTGATCACAGCAGAAATAGCCAACAGCTACAATCGTGATGTATTTGCATTTCCCGGTAAGGTGGATGATGCCTGTTCGGTAGGCTGCAATAACCTTATTAAACAACACAAAGCTGCACTCATTCAGTCAGCCGCCGATATTGTTTATTTATTGGGATGGGAAAATACAGAACAGGCAAAAGCGCCTGTGCAAAAACAATTGTTTTTAGAATTAACACCAAATGAAACGATACTTGTAAACCTGTTAAATGAAAAAAAACAATTGCCCATTGATGAACTTTGCTTTTTAAGCAAACTGACGATGAGCACTGTTTCCGGTTTATTGCTTCAGCTCGAATTCTCCGGAATAATTAAATCCTTACCCGGAAAAATGTACCGGATAAACTAGGATTTATTTTTTTTATGTTCATCTATATCGGTTACTCCTCCGGAAACAATAAACTTCATTACTTCAGAAGAAGAGGCATCTACAATTGTTATATGATCAACCGGTACAATGAGAAGATTACCGGAAAGCGAATACGATAAAGGCACATACACCGCAATCGTTCCCTTTGCAATTTTTAACTCACTTAAATCCTCTTGGGTAACAAATCCAAGTTGCTGAATATGATTTTCTTTATTGATGGTAATTAATACGGGCTGGTTGAAGCGTTTTTTACTTCCCACAAAAGCAGATAAAAAATCTTTGGCGGAAGAATACAATGTTTTAATTAAAGGAGTGTGTTCCAAAAAATTATCGAACATAATGAACAATGGGCGAAAGATAATGGAAGAACCCAGTATACCGGCCATTAAAATAATAATTGCAGCAGAAAGAATGTAAATAAAAGGATCGATTACCGGGCTGACAATGGTTCCAAACCTGCCAAACACAGAACCAACCATACTAATAAGCGCATAGATAACATACAATGTGATAAAAACAGGAACAGTAATGATCAGACCCTGTATAAAATGCCGTACGATTTTATTCATCTATTTACTTTATTAATTGGAGTTCTTTTTGTTTTATTTTCGACAACCCGGCCACTACCTGATCGTAGGAATGGTCGATCCATTCATACAATTGCTTTTTTGAAACAACTCCATCAACAGTGACGGTATTCCAGTGTTTTTTATTCATATGATAGCCGGGCTTTACACAATTGTACTCGTCACGCAATGAAACGGCCCTTTCAGGATCACATTTTACATTGAATTGAAGAGGATTTCCCATTCCGGTTAAAAGAAATAGTTTATCCATCACTTTAAAAACAAGTGTATCCGGCCCGAAAGGAAGCTCTTCCGTTACTCCCTTTTTAGAAATACAATAGGTTCTTAATTCTTCGATGTTCATTCTATTTTCAACTACACGTCTTTTCTGTTTACAAATTCTATTTTTGAATTTCACAACGATGCCAAAAGGGAATCTGTCAGATGATTCATTGCTGTTGCCGAGAACATGCGTTAGGTTCCGTATTTAATATTCCAACGGCAGTAATTTAGAATCTTTTACTTTTGAAAGAATAACCATCGTTTGCATTTGCCCTATTTCTTCTACTTTACTCAATCGCTGAGAAATAAGATTTTCAAAATCACGGATATCTTTTAATAAGGCGATCAAAATATAATCCGCATTTCCGGTTACCTGATAGCACTCCATAATCTCCGGTATTTTGCCAATTTCTTTTTTAAAATTGCTAATGGCATTTTCCAGCTGCCGTGCCAGTGTAATTTGTATAATGGCTTTAATACCAATACCCAGTGCCTCTTCATTTACCTGTGTGTAATATCCTTTGATCAGCTTTGCTGATTCCAGTTTTTTTACACGTTCTAATGTGGGTGCAGGAGATAAGCCAATTTCGCCGGAGAGCTGAAGGTTGGTGATTTTTGCATTTTCCTGCAGGATCTTCAGAATCTTTAAATCTATTTTATCTAAATTATGGTTCATGCCGGAATAATTAAAATTAAATCAAAAATAGAAAATTAATTCTATAATTACTTGAACAGTATAGATTGATCCTATTAGAAAAAAATATATAAATCCGAAGATTGCTTTGAAGACGATCAAAAAACCTGTACTTTAATCACCCGAAAAATGGAAAGCCATTATTTGTAACGAATTATTTAACTATGACAGATAAACTGAAAGAACTGGATAACAAAATTGCTGAAGGAAAATTAGGGGGAGGGGAAAAACGCATTGAATCGCAACACAAAAAAGGGAAATTAACGGCCCGCGAACGCTTACACTTTTTGTTGGATGAAGGAAGTCTTGAAGAGATAGGTATGTTTGTAACGCACCGGGCCACAGAGTTTGGATTGGAACGTGAAAAATACCTGGGTGATGGCGTTATCACAGGATATGGCACCATTAACGGCCGGTTGGTATATGTTTTTTCACAGGATTTTACTGTTTTCGGAGGCTCCCTGAGTGAAACACATGCAGAAAAAATTTGCCGTATAATGGATCTGGCCATGAAGAATGGTGCTCCTCTTATTGGTCTGAACGACAGCGGTGGTGCACGTATACAGGAAGGAGTGGTTTCACTGGGCGGTTATGCCGATATCTTTTATCGTAATACACTGGCATCGGGTGTTATCCCACAATTATCAGCCATTATGGGACCCTGTGCCGGTGGCGCCGTATACTCTCCTGCCATTACCGATTTTATCATGATGGTAGAGAATACTTCTTATATGTTTGTAACAGGACCCAATGTTGTAAAAACAGTAACACATGAAGAAGTAACAAGCGAGGAGCTGGGCGGTGCTTCTACCCATTCTACCAAATCCGGCGTTACTCATTTCTCTTGTGCCAATGAAATTGAATGTCTGAATAATATAAAGGCACTTTTAAGCTATATTCCGCAAAACTGTGAGGATGCTGTGCCGGAGCTTCCTTACGAAGGAAACGGAAATGAAAAACGTCCGGTTTTGAATACCCTTATTCCAAACAACCCGAATCAACCGTATGACATCCGTGATGTAATTAACGGTGTGATTGATAACGAATCATTTTTAGAAGTTCATAAAAATTTTGCAGAAAATATTGTAGTGGGCTTTGCACGGCTTGCAGGTAAAAGTATTGGTATCATTGCCAATCAACCGGCATTTTTAGCAGGCGTATTGGACATTAATTCCTCTACCAAGGCAGCACGTTTTGTACGTTTCTGTGATAGTTTCAATATCCCTTTACTTGTTTTTGAAGATGTTCCCGGATTTTTACCCGGTACCGATCAGGAATGGAACGGGATCATTACCA
>CAZMRM010000412.1:0-3479 GCA_964568515.1 uncultured Chitinophaga sp.
AGATGCCAATGGCAATGTTTCCACTATCATAGGAGATGGAATTGCAGGTTTTAAAAACGGAGAAGGGATCAATGTGCGTCTTAACAAACCATATGCGATTACATTCGACGCTCTGAATAATAATATATTTTACATTACCGATGAATTTAATCATTGCATACGAAAAGTAGTTATTGACTAACCCATTTTACAATGAAAAAAACAGCATCTTTTTTCCTGATTACGTGTTTACTCTTTTTTTCTTGTAAAAAGAGAGAAGGATGCAATGGTTGTCCTGAAGTGATTTCATTGACACCTGCACTTGGATTTCAAGGTGATACTGTTATTGTAGTGGGCCGAAATTTCAGTACTATCTTAACCGGGAACGTTGTAAGGTTTAATGAAACAGTTGTACCGGCAGCGGATATGATTTTCGGCAATGTCAATCAAATTAAAGTCCGGGTGCCTGCCAATTGCGGAACCGGGCCCGTTAGTGTCAGCATTAATAATGAATTATTTTCAGAACCTGGTCCTGTATTTACCTATGAATATGCACACATTCAAAGCATCATACCTGCTGAAGGAAAAAAAGGAGATACCATTTCCATAAGAGGAGAACGATTTTCAACCGGAATAAATACCGTTAAATTTAACGGATCCAAGGCCCTTGTTCTTTCACAAAGTGATAGTTTGATCAGGGCCGTCGTACCTGTTAATTGCGAATCCGGTGTGGTCACGATTACTCTTCCGAATGGATTGACCGTGAATAACAACATCCGGTTTAAGTATATATACACATATACTGTTTCTACTTTTGCGGGCATCCCGCAAACAGAAGGAAATGTAAATGGTCCGTTGCTTAGCGCTACTTTCAAGGATCTTCATGGAACGGTAGTGGATTCAAGAAGCCGGATCATTTATGTTGCAGACGGAAGTTGCATTCGCAAAATTTTTAACGGTGAGGTTACTAACTTTGCAGGTCTTCAAACAACCAAAGGATATAAAGATGGTTTCGGAAAGGATGCGCTGTTTGATACTCCCGGAGACATGGCTGTTAACAGAGAAGGCGAAATATTCATACCGGATGTTAATAATAATTGTATACGAAAGATCACTGCAACCACCTTTGTTTCTACTTATTGCGGTAAGGGCCTGCAACCCGGTGACCAGGATGGAAGAGCCACCGCTGCATTGCTTGGATTACCTTATTCCATAGACCTTTACAAAGACAGTCTTTTTTTC
Organism: uncultured Chitinophaga sp.; assembly: GCA_964568515.1. Taxonomy (GTDB): domain Bacteria; phylum Bacteroidota; class Bacteroidia; order 2-12-FULL-35-15; family 2-12-FULL-35-15; genus 2-12-FULL-35-15. The sequence goes on from CAZMRM010000412.1 coordinate 1,222, forward strand.
ATCGGCGATGTTTCGAATAAGAAAATAAAACAATGTGATACAAAAGCAAATGTACTCACACTGCCTTTAAAATCAATTTCTGAATGCACCCAGCTTGCAATAAAAGATAAATACACCTTGTTTGGAACGGATGCATTAAAAAACAAGATCATGAAAATTGATCTGTTGACGGGCGAAGTGCTGGTGTTTGCCGGTACAGGATCCGGCGGTACGCTGGACGGCGATGCATCAATAGCAACCTTTTCTGCTCCGGGTGGCATTGCCATCCGAACAGCGCAGGGTAAGCCGGAAATTTATATTGCAGATGCCGGTAGCCATCTGATCCGTAAAATTGATCCGGATAATAAAGTAACAACAATCATGGGAGCAGGTTCAGGATATGCCGACGGTGAAAATAAAAATGCATTGTTCAACACACCTAATCACATTGCATTTGATGCTTCCAATACAAGCATTATGTATATAACCGACAGTGGTAATAAAATCATTCGCAAAGTGATGATTGATTAAAGAAATAAATACAGAATACAATTAAAAATATACTTTTGTCAAAATTTTAAATACATGATTAAAGCGATACGATCCATTAGTTTACTGGCAATTGCATGTACGCTGTTTTTTACTTGCAAAAAGAAAGATAAAGATGAGTGTCCGGTATGTCCCTCGGTAGAAAGTATTTCACCGGCAAGTGCAAAGTGTTATGAAAAGATTACCATTTTCGGAAAAAATTTTGCCGCTTCTCCGGCTGCAAATATTGTAAAGATAAATGGAATGCAGATTAACCCTGATTCCATACTAAGTGGTACAAGTACTCAACTGGTTGTGAAAGTTCCAAAAGGATGTGGCACCGGACCTGTTACGGTTGATATTGACAACGAATTAACCAATTATGGAAATCCTCCGATCTTTACTTATGATTTTAGATATGTAGCAATAAACTTTGGTATTTCGAAAGGTGCAAATCCACCTCCTTGCATCAGTGGTCAAAGTACTCCATCCATATCCTATTTTCTGAAACCGACAGGAATTGTCGTGGATGCTTTCGGAAATATTTATTTTTCAGATTCCAACTATAATTGCATTTTTAAATTAGATAAAGACAATCAGGATTCCTGCATCTTTGCCGGGTTTCCTGACAACATCAGCGGAGGACATGTAGATGCATTGGGTACCCAGGCCAGATTTAACTATCCGGGGCATCTGTTTATTGATAACAACAACACCATTTTCGTTTCTGAAAACAGTACTTCCATTCGATCCATTTCACCGAGTGGAAATGTTGCTACTTATGTAACAGACACCAATCTGAATTTAACAACAGGCATTGCTTTTCAAAGAGGAAATCCGGATATCGCATATGCCGCAGTACAGGGGGATGAGATGATCAGTAAAATTGAGCGGAAGAACGGGAAACTGGTAACCACAATTTTTGCCGGGGGTAAAGGAAAGAAAGGATATATTGATGCGACAGGAACTGCTGCCCGGTTTAATGATCCAAAAGCTGTTGTAGTAGATAATGCCGGAAATGTATTCGTATCGGATAAAAATAATGTCATCCGTAAAATCACTCCTGCAGGTGTTGTAACAACATTTGCCGGTAGCGGTTCGCCGATATTCGCTGATGGTCAGGGAACACAAGCTTCTTTTAATAACCCTGACGGGATGTTTATTGATTCTGATAATACAATTTATGTAGCTGACAGTGGAAATAATTGTATCAGGAAAATTACACCAAGTGGTTATGTCAGTACCATATTTACTTTTACAGGTGGCATGAATACTCCTGCACCTTATGGTGTTGCCAGGGATAAGGCAGGAAACTTTTATATTACGTTTACTTCTTTTGGAGGAAACGGAGTAAAAAAATTAGCCATATTCTAAAAAACAAATTTGCGAAGTTGTAAATAAAAATAAGTGAAGACATGAAAAAAATATACGCAGCGTTCCTAATGGCAGTCTTTTCAATTTCCATTTACGCACAAACAGCAGACACCATTATTCCAACATCATCCAATGAAAAACAGGCACCGGCCGCATTCAGTCAGTTTAGTCTGGGAGCGGGGGTTGGCAGTGGTTCTTCCACTCCAAAAGTAACTCTGAATTCATATCGTTTTTCGGCCTTAATCGGAAAAGGATACTGGGATTTTTATCTGTTTAACTCCGTTCCGACATTAGCAACTGTAGAAGCCGACAGTGAACGTTATGTAAGAAATGACCTGGTGAAACAGTTAGGTGGTCTGCTCAACTTATCTGTATCC
>CAZMRM010000413.1:0-1504 GCA_964568515.1 uncultured Chitinophaga sp.
GATCCGTTAATTGTTAGTTTTCTATTGCTTACGCTGTTATCGAGTGTAGGACCATTTATTTTCAGACGATTGCAAATAACAAGATCCGTATTTGGCAATACCCTGGATCCTGTACCACTCGCTGTTAAATTTGGCAATGTGGTGATGCCATTTAAAATAATGGTGTAGGATCCTGTTCCTCCGTATTCTAATGTACCATTACCAATACAATCAAGGAACAATGTAAAATTACCGGCCGGCAGGTTTCCGCTTTGCAAGTAAACAATACCGGTTCCAAGCGTGGAATCACCATCTACTGTTCCGAAGTTATGACCATAAGTGGGAGAAATCACTGCCAGTTTTCCTGTAGAGCGTATAGTGGTAATATATGCAAAACAATGGTTAGTAGTAGTTGCCACAGAATCTTTCACAATCACAATATATCCATTTGGTCCGCCAACAGGGCAAGGAGGAGATGATCCCACTGGCGTCCATATTGTATTATCCGACCAGCTACCGTTGCTGTTGGAAATATACGTTGGAATCTGGCTTGGTATAGCGGGATCTTCACCCGCTGTATAATCACCGTTTAAGTTGCTGGAACCTGCAGGATAAGTAAATGATATCTGATTGGTGGCCTCATTTACATTATCCGTACCCGCACCTACTGCCGCCTTGCTCCAATATGTTCCGGGAAGTTGCAGCCATGCTGCAATGTAATTTGCTTCTGTTCCTTTTATATCGGCTGTTGCATAATTCAGCGCTAAATTTCCGGTAAAACCAGTGATTCCGGAACTGGATATGCTCCAATAATAATCCAGTACTTTTGTATGATCAATAACAGTAGGTTGATAAGAGTTTACAGGTGTTACATTAATGTAACCGATAGATCCGTTTGCATTGATAGAGTATACAGCAGGTGTATATTTTCCGGTTACGCCTACAGGAAATGTAAATGAAGTAGCCGAACCAATAACCGGGAAAAATTTTGTTACGCCGGCACTGCTTGCCACACCATCCGTTTTGATCATTTTTGTAGGGCTAAAGGAAGATCCTGTGATCAAAGACGATGTATTTAAAATAAGGTTGTAGGATTTAATATCCAAGATACCATTTGTCATTACTAAATCATGAAGCAAGGTGATGTCGTTCGCAAGTGTAACGCCAGAAGCATTATTAATTTCCAGTCGCTGGTAAGAACCATTTCCTGAAATCAGTTGTTGAACTGATCCGGCCATACTTACGCCACCTGTTGTAATATCCGTATAAGCACCGTTGTTTATGAAATTTCCGGAATTCAATATCGACACCTTGTTCGCATTCAATAATAAATTACCGCTTGTAATATTCAGATTACCGTTAACATTAAAACTGTTATTGACGGTAAGAGAAATAGACGGGGAAACAGTCAGGTTATTGAAATGTGTAATTGCACTTCCGGAGATACTCTGTACACTTCCGGAGAAGACGGTTTCATTTGTACCATAAACATAGCTACCCGGAGCACCATTATTTATAAGGTTCT
>CAZMRM010000413.1:1514-3469 GCA_964568515.1 uncultured Chitinophaga sp.
TGTTGGTATTCAGGAAGCTCCTGTTATTTGAAAAAGTCAAGGTTCCATTTAAAACCAATGGATTCGTCATCAGCTCAACCGTTGCATTCGTACCTCCGGCTCCACCTTGTGTAATGGTTAGGTTATATAATGGAATATTAGAATCCAAAGCATAGTTTTGAACAAGATTCGGAACTGCATTTGTGAAAATAATTGTTCCACCGGTTACCGAAGAACTTGCCGGACGAAGATACAAATCACCGAATGTACTTCCTCCTCCTCTGACAATGGTAAGTGTACCACCCGACATGTTGAATTCACTGCCCGTGTTTACTATTTCCAGTTTGGCTCTTGTCCGTGCTGTTGCCAGGCCCGCTGCTGATGCATTTCCATTAATAGTAACACTTCCGGTTGTTTGTGAATAGGTTAACGCTCCGTTGGTAGTTGCAGTTGGCCTTCTTATTTGCCCATTCACATATAAATTCCCTCCTGCTATTTCAATGGCTGCTGAAGTACCTGAATATTCAATATCGTTGTTAAAAGCAGTAGCTGCTGTTGGACCAACATAAACATTTCCACTCACAATTGTCAGTTTCCCGCTTAAAAATAAATCACTGGCATCCGAGCCGTTATTAGCAATAAAAACACTGGTATTGTTACTGTTCGGATAATTAATATACAGCCCTGCAGTAGAAGGTATAGTAATATTGGTAGAAGTGGAAATTGTAAAGTTGGTTGCCGGATTGATGCGTTGATATTGAAATGTTCCGTTTTGAAGTGTGAACCAGTTATTCACCGGTGTTGTCAAGGTACCTGCAATTGTACAATTTAATGTAGTGGCTTGCGATGTTCCTTTATTAACAGTAACAGGGCCAAAAATAGTTACAGGATTACCGGTTGTATTGGAAATAGTTGAATTGTTATTTCCATTAAATGTTACAGGAACATTGGGCAAGTTCACATGACACGTGGTGGATGAACCGTTTTTACCACCATTTGCATTATTAATAAGGGAACCACCGATCGTTAATGTTTGATTGGTTGCATTTCCCCATTGACCATCCAGCGCGCAGGTTGCACATACTTTAACATCTCCTTTAACCACTACATTTTGAGCAGTGGTGCCGTTTTGGTACCATCCAAAAGAACCTCCCTGAATATCCAGGTTACCATTAATGGTTATTGTTTTGGGAACAGTAACAGTTGGTGCAGTCGGATAGGATGCGTTCCAGCAAGGAAGTAACCAGGAGTCGGCATTTCCACCCGTTTCCGTACAATTTCCATAAATGAGTACATCATTATTCGGGAAAAGAATATTGGATCCTCCCAACGGAGAAAATAACAAATTACCATACGTAGAAATACCGTTTGCCATCCAGTAAGTTGTACCGGCTGCAGGATTGGTGGTATACAATTCCGTTGTACCCAGGTTTGCGTTAAAGCTGCTGAAATCCCCTGAAGGATTTGCAAATGTACTGTTATTTGCCTGTGCACAGGTAATCCTGATCTTACCATTGCCACCCGGACTATTCATCACAATACCAAAATTACTTGCCGGATTATAACGGACATCCAGTGTGGCACCAGCATTAATATACAGTGTGGCGCAATAGCGAGGATCCGTGTTGGCAACTGTTAAATAATTGGCTGGAGTTCCCAGGCTGATAGTATGATTGGCTCCTATGTAAACAATATCACTTGCTCCGGGAATACCAATATTCACATAGGTTGCACGGGTAGGATCACCTGTCCAGCTACCAGCAGCTCCCCAGGCTCCGGTTGCATAACTATAAAAAGTTTTTGGTATTCCAAAAGGATTGGTAGGTGTATCATCTCCTGCTGTATAATCACCATCAATAAAATTTACATTTTTAAGAAAAGTTCCTGAAGTTGGTTGTCCGATGATTTTTCCTGTAATATCTAAATCGCTGGTAGTTCCCTTTGTCCAGGTTGCATTAGTAATATTATAGCGTGCC
>CAZMRM010000414.1:0-3444 GCA_964568515.1 uncultured Chitinophaga sp.
ATCATTTTATTGATATGAATGGCCGTAAGTGTAGGGTACGTAACATAACCCTCCTGAATGCTATCCCATCCATATCCTCCTATCATGTATAAATAGTCACTGTTCTGAATGTACTGCATGTTCGTGGATCGCATAGGATCTGCTATGTTTTTTGGTAGCTGATTGAGATCGGCCCGGTAGAAATTCCAGGTAGTGGTATCGATCACGATCACTTCATCATTTTTATGTTCCCCGGGAAATCCGTCATTGTTGTTCAAACCATGCAGGCCATTTGTCCGCCCGCCAATGAACAACCATTTATCTCCTGATTGTGCAAAGGCAAAAGAATGCATGCCAGGAATATTGGTTCCGCTAATGGCTTGTAATTGCAGTTGAAAAGGAGGAAGCTTTCCATATTGGGCAGTTGCTGTATAGGATAAAAAAAATAAACTGAGGCAGAATAAACTGAAACGTTGACGCATAGGTTCTTATAAATTCTTTATGAAATGGATATAAAAAAAAGCATAAGTATAAATTTAATAAATAAAAGGAAATAATGATGGATGGAAGTTCAGGTTAGTGCTTTTCTTGAAAGTGGATAACCTGAACAAAGCAGGAACTGTATGAAGGTAAGAAAAAGACACCTAAAATTTTATCAGCAACAAGAACAGATAGAACAGGGTTGAAAGGATGAATGCCCATTTTTTCTTTGTATAGAAAGAACAGATAAATAAAAGCACAGCAAGCAGCATAAGGCAACTCTGCCCGGTAAACAACCCTTCAATAGAAAGTATATAGACAAAATGGAACAGGCAGGCATTAAAAACGATCAGGGCGGTTGGAACAAGATAATGTTCAATTAATTCATGTTGTTTCATGTATCGGGAGCTTTGAGTACTTGTTTCTTTTTCAGAACAGGTTTAATAATAAAGTAGAGTATCCAGGCGGCAAGCGAGGTGTTGACAATTACTGACATGATAAAAGAAGCTGTTGAATAACCGACAAGTGTACTGATCATGGCAATGATTATTAATAACAGAAGAATGATCATCGAATACAAAAAAATAATTTTTAAAGCGCTGGCTTTTCGTTTTGATTTTTTTTCCGTGCGGCATAAATAAATGACAAAGCCGCTGATCGCTAAAAAGGAGGCAACAAGGCCAAGCAGTGAATACAGAATCTTTAATGCAAGTCCTCCGTAATCGCCGAAATGCAAAGCTTCCTGAACAAAATAGAATTTATGCCAGAAAGGTTTTTCCCGGATGTCATATCTATAAAGTGGTTTCATGTCTGCTTTTGAAAGCACCAGTTTATTGATATTCCTTTCATAAACGAGCCCTTTTATATTTCCTGTAATGGTAACAGTGCCCGAACCATTATCTGAAGCAACAGCATACCGGGGTATCAGATCAGGAAAATACAGGTGTGAACTTTTTAACACATCGTTCCAGTTAACGGCTGTTTTTATATCGGCTTCTTTCTCCGTAATTGCAGGAGCTTTATAGTGTCCCGGATTTTTAATGCCGAACCAGCCTTGTAAACCCAGCCATGCTCCGGTTAATGCAATAACCAGGTTGAAAGCCAGAGCACTGATGCCTAATATTTTGTGCCAGTCTGCAAGCAGGATCCGTAATCCTTTCTTATTACGGATTTGCGGGTAGGTCTGGCGTTTCATGAAATTGCCGTAGATCATTAATCCCGTAACCGTTACAATGATAAAGGCCACGCCACCTAATCCGACAAGATATCTGCCCCAGTTTCCTTCATACAGGCGCACATGAATTTGCCGTAGATAATTGGCAATTGAATTTTGCGGATTTCTGCTACCGGCTATTTTATCGCCGGCCATGTCAATAAAATAATCGAACCGATTACCATCTTTATTTTTTTTACCATTTACTGTTAAGCTGATTATTCCGGCATGGCCTTGTTTTGCAGGAAACCCGATTCGAAGTGACTGGTGATCGGGATGTTTATGAACAAGCTCTTTCAGCGAATTTTCAAAATGCCATTCACTGGTAACGGAAGAGGAAGCGGAATAATTTACTTTTTGGATCAGGTAATCAATTTCAGGTATAAAAACGGCCAGTGCACCTGTAAAGCAAAGTATTGCAATAACAATCCCGGAATAAAAACCTGCCCAATGATGGATTTTCCATATCAGTTTATTGTCTTCCTTCCTGGGTTTATCAGATCGTTTCCCCGTATTCATGCCCTGCTAAAAAGTATATCCTACACTTACAAGAAAATTCCTGGGTGCTCCCGGAAATAAACGGTTATAATCAAATCCTCCTATCCAGTGATCGGTATTAAGAACATTGTTCAGGTTTGCCGACACTTTGAATTTATCAATGCTGTAGAAAAGAGCAGCGTCATAAATAACATATCCGGGTAATTCAAGTTTGGAATCTCCGCTGGCAATTCTTTTGGATGCAAAATTACTTCCCAATCCAAAACCTAAACCTTTTATTATTCCCTTTGTGAACATGTATTTTGCCCACATTCCTCCTTGAGTAATCGGTGCATTCGGAAAAATGGTTCCGACTTCTTCCGGATCGGTACTTTTGGTGATTGTAACTTTGTTGTAAGCAAAATTGGCTGTCAGACTTAAGCTGGAAGTAATTTGTCCATATAAATCGAATTCAGCGCCCCTGGCACATTGCTGACCAATTTGTTTCAATAAATCGGGATTACCGGGATCATTTGCATTTACAAGTACATTATTCTGAATGATCTGATAAAAGGCAGTATTTACCACTAAATTTTTTCTAAGGAAATCCATTTTTGCACCGGCTTCTACCATATTACTGATCAACGGGTCGAACGGACCGCCATAAATTTCAGGTGCTCCTATGGTGGATGCCGTTTGTGGCTGATAACCTTCCGTATAAGTTGCGTAGAAGCTGACAGGTTCCACAGGAGTATACACCAATCCTATTCTTGGCAAAACAGCATTCTGTCTGACTTTTTTCTCTCCCTCCTTTGTGTAGTTCAGTATATCAGAATAATATTCCTGACGGAGTGCCAATAATGCATTGAATTTTTTCCATTTAATTTGCTCCTGAATATAAAAACCATCCACATAATACCTGCTTGGAGCAGTAGCAGAACTGGTATTGAAATAATTCGCGATATCCGTAATGGAATAATCAGGATTCTGTAAATCGAAATGCGGAACATTGGGAACCGGCATATTGCCTTTTATCAGATATTGGGATTTCTTTTTGGGGTCATAGGTCGCGATCCTTCCTGTATTGGCAGCATTCCTGTAACCGCTTGCATTATAATTTGAATTTCCGCCGGCAGGAGATTGATATAAAATGTGATCATAACCCACCAGTAGTTTATGTTCCAGTATTCCGGTCTTAAAATCAGTTATCAGGTAAAGATTAAGATTATCCGTGTAATTTTTTGTCATACGGCGTATCGTCTGCATTTCCATTAAAGTCGGAATTTCTTTGCCGG
>CAZMRM010000415.1:0-3441 GCA_964568515.1 uncultured Chitinophaga sp.
TCCGAACAATTATACAACTTATACCTGCCTGTCTTTAGTCCAGGATGTACCATCCTGTGCCATTGCTGATAATGGTCATGCATTGATTCGCAGTGCTCAGGGTTTGGGTACCTGCACCATCCAGCTGCTCGCTTCCGTTGGGATCAACAATAACACTGTTGGGAGCTGTTGTTTTTTTGATGATGTACAGCCGGCCGGTGACTGTGGAGGCGGCCGGTAAAGAAATAGTGATGGAACCGCTGGTCGCATCGGCCAGGATCACCGCCTCATCCGATGCCGTATAATTTGATGTCTTGGTCGCTATTTTATAACTCAGGGAACCCGCTATTTCCAGCGTTGAGTTTGGGGCTGCTACACCAATACCTACTTTTCCTGTCGACAAAGTAGTATTGCTGCTCAGCCCTGTACCGAAGATAAGGTTGCCAATGTCCAGCTGGTTGGAACCTGTTTGTGTATAACCAAACTTGACATTGGTGCCGATCAGAATATTGTTGGAACCCGTGGTTATGGTCTGAGCTGTATTATACTGACCGATGATGATATTGTCTGAACCTGTTGTAATATCAGCACCTGCATAATAACCTAAAGCGGTATTGGCATTTCCCGTGGTGTTGCCATACAGGGAACGAACACCGAAGGCCGTATTGCTGATACCTGTTGTATTGGAATAAATGGTCCGGTAGCCTGTACCTGTATTGCTGTTGCCCGTGGTGTTCGATTTCAGTACCTCATAACCGGAACCCGTATTGTAACTGCCCGAAGTATTGGCAAACATCGCATTTAAACCGCAGGCAAAATTGCTTGTTCCGCTGGTGTTACTGAATAAGGAGTAAACACCGCTGGCAAGATTGTAATCGCCAGTGGTATTACCATACAAGGCATAGGCACCGGTGGCTACATTATAGGAGCCCGTGGTATTGTTTGATAAAGCCAGCTGACCTATAGCGGTGTTGCTGTTTCCGGTAGTGTTTTTTACAAGTGCCTGCGTTCCTACTCCTGTATTGTAATTTCCTGTGGTGTTGTCCCTTAGCGCTGCTCCACCCACACCCGTATTATCCGAACCGGTGGTATTTAATTTTAAAGCAAAATGACCAAGGGCTGCATTTCTTGTACCGGTAGTATTTTGGATCAGGGCATTGCTGCCAACGGCACTGTTAAAACTACCCGTGGTATTATAATACATCGCATCATGACCTACCGACACATTATCACTACCGGTGGTATTGGTTCTTAAAGCACTTGAACCCAGTGATGAGTTCCGGAAACCTTTGTTGTAACGCAGCGCCTCTGATCCCACTGCTGTATTGTCTTCTGTGGTATCAGCCACATTCAGTGCATAATAACCAATACCCGTATTGTGATTGCCTTTCGTTACACTGATCCCCGAAAACAATCCTAACATCGTATTGTATTTTCCCGTTGTTAAATTTCTCAAGCCATTGCCAAATGCTGTTGAGCCTGCATTGCCGGTTTGATCAGGTAAATACACAACAGGCACACCATTGATGGCAAACGTTCTGTCTGCTATGCTTGCAGTGCCTGCTATCTCGAGCTTATACGCAGGCGTTGCGGTTCCCATACCTACTTTACCGCTATTATAAACAAACAATAAACTATTTAAACAACTGTCTTTTGCATGAAGAACAGATTTGGTGGCGTTACAGTTATCGCCCACGATCTCCAGTTTGGAGCCGGGAGTAAGTATTCCGATACCGGTATTTTGTGCATACGTACACAATGCGGTTCCTATAAACGCAAAGCTGAGTCTTAGTTTTATTGGCATGTTCATATATAATTAAGTTGGGTTACAAAATTTATATTTACGATCCAAAAGATCGTTGATGATGACTGAAGTATTACGAGGTGGGGATGATCCTTTAAATAACCAATAATTACAACTATTTCAGGCTATGCGTGCATTTTACTCTTTTACTTCATTTAATTTTTTTTGGCAAATCTAAACTATTTGTTGAAATAAGAATGAACGGAATTAATTTTTTTGAAGGTTTTTTATTTAAAGGAGGTTTTTTTGAATTAAAGGTGTACTTTTCTGTTTTTTTTTATTTTTTTTAGTTAACGGTCTGTTTTGGAGGATTAACGGAAATGCACCAAAAATCAGAAGGAGGCAGAGAACGCTTGCACTGCAGCTCCAGCATTGGCGCAGTCAGAGCGGATCGTTCTCCATCCTTGCAGGGCAGGTTCAAATGAAAACCTCCGGATTTATTTTTCGCCGGATTTTGAGTACAACGTTTCATGGAGGGAAGTTGTCCGGATACAATGAAATAAGATGCGTCCTGGCGCGGACATACTACTCAGAAGGTAAAAATACCTGTCGCAATGCTGCATACAACTCAGGATGTTTTTTTTCCATTAAGCCGGGTTGTTCAAAAAAATATTCTGCGGCTACTGCTAAAAACTCTGCTTCATTGGTAGTTGCATAGGGATTGATATCCGACTTTCCTTTTTGAATGAGTTCCATTTCTTTATGAATACGCTTTAACCAGGGGATGGCATACTGATGGGTTAATAAGCTTTCGGGGTATCCATCGGCATAGCCGTCATCTTTATCCACCAGGTGTACAAATTCATGAATGGCGGTATTTGATCTATCTGTTTTATTAATAAAACCATTCCGTAGTTCAGGTAAAGAAAGGATCATGACGCGATTCATCACACCATCGCCCACCATTCCCAGTACGTTTCTTCCTTCACCTTCTGTCTGATACTGTTCATTAAATGTTGCCGGATAAATCAATACTTCCCGGATGTTGTGGTATTCCCAATCTTTAAATGCAAAAATGGGAATGATGGCGGCTGCACCAACGAATATTTTATCCCGCTCGTCAATGACTGTGTTTACCCCTTGTATGTTTACTTTGTTTAAGAAAAGTAATACACGTTTTACAAATGCTGATTTATCAGGATCACTCAAGCGTTGATAAAACAATACATTTTGCCCGAGAATGTTTTCAATTAATTGTTCTTCGGGTATCTCTGCCGGTTTCTTACGCTTTGTCAGCTGGTAAATCACAAAAAGGATAAGGAGAAGTCCCGGAATAAAAAGAAATTCCATTGCTGTGCAGGATTAATTTGTGCGAAGGTAAGCATTCAGCTGTGATAAAGGATAAGCAATGTTTACAAATACGGACAGGAAGCGCCTGACATACATGCTTGTTGGGTTTCGGGTTTACAAGTTTGTAAAGTTTACAGTAAATAAAACCATCTAGCTCATACCGATAGTTAAAAATTTTAATAATTTTAACGCAATTATTCTTTCAGATAATTCTTCTTTTTTATAGAATTATAGATCTCTATTGCCTGCAAAAAACAGTGTCTTATAATTATCTTTTATTTCTTGAAGGCTTGCATTTGCTATAATGTTTTTCCTTTTATATTTTCTAAATCCACCTTCATCGTATGTTTTAATTAATCCCAAATCAT
>CAZMRM010000416.1:0-3431 GCA_964568515.1 uncultured Chitinophaga sp.
TGAATCCATTGGGTAATGTTTCAGGATCAAACGATTTTATATATACGGATAAACTGTTGAATGGCTTTTTGGAAATGCGGGTACCACTATCTTTTGTTGCTAGCAATTTAACACTAACAAGTATTTTAAATTTTAACATTTCAAGCGGTGATCAACGCAATTTAAACAGTGGCACACTCACACTTTATGCAAATAATGGTTTTCCTTTTGATGCCAGCATTCAACTTTATACTTTAAATGAAAATGGCAGTATCACCGATTCACTCATTAATTCAATAAATACAATTGCGCAGGCTCCGGTTGATGCCCAATTAAAAGTTACCGGCAAGCGTTTATCCAAACTTTCAATTCCTGTAAACAAGGAGAAAATGGCATTGCTTTACAATACACAAAGAATAATGTTCAAGGTTCAGTTCAATACGGCTTCACAGCCACAGTATATTAAAATTTATGATACCTATACAATGGATGTAAAACTAACCGGTGATTTTAATTATACACTTCAAATTCAATAATATCAATACGTGAAGAAAATAGCTATTCTCTTTTGCTTTTTATTTCATTTCTTTTCAGGGAAGTCACAAATATCCTCTTTTTTTATGAATGAATGGATGGATACCGTAAATGTTCATTGTGGAATTGCTTTGGACGGATTTATAAATGCCAACTCTTTAAGTACTGATTTCATTAATAAATTTTATTCAGGTGATTATATTGATACTCATTTAAAAGATAAAATTGGCTCCCGTACAAAAAACAGTAACCGTGCCGGTGCCGAACTTAACTATGGTTTATTCACTTCTTTTAAATTGGATTCGTTGTTCCGTAAAAATCAATTTCATTTATTTTTAGGCATACGTGACCGTCAACATTTTGATATCCACTTTTCTAAAGATCTTTACAATACCGCTTTTTATGGAAATGCAATGTATGCTGGAAAAATTGCCGATCTAAGTGATTTCAATCTCAATCTGTTAAGGTATCAGCAATTTCAAATCGGATTGGTTTCGACTCCGGCAACTGGTGCCAGATGGGGAATTGGCCTTTCCTTTTTAAAAGGTGAACAATATCAGCAAATTGATGCCAAAAGAGCCAGGTTATTCACCAGTGCTGATGCACAGTATATTGATTTTGAAACACAGATAGAAATGTCGCAATCCGACTTTTCAAACAAAGGATTAAACGCTTTTAACGGTTTTGGTTTAGGAGTAGATCTGTATCTGGAAACACCTTTTAAAACGCCTTTAGGAAACTCCAAGTTTTGTGTTTCCGTTTCAGATATCGGACTCATACGATTCAATAAAAATTCAGTCTATCGGAACCAGGATTCCGTTTTTCATTATACCGGTTTCCAGGTGAAAAGCATTTTCGACCTTCAGGATTCTATCTTTTTCAATACTTCCCAGGACAGCATACAAAATAAGATCTTGCCATCTGCCAGAAGATCGGTCACTGCTACTCTACCGAGCACATTGAATTTTTATCAGGAAACGGAGTTCAATACTCATTTTCATTTTATAGAAGGTGTGCGTTATATTTTCAATGCAAATTATAAAGCGCTTCTTTATATCAAAGGAATTGTTTACTTTAATAAAAATATATTATCTTCCATAACGATCGGATATGGCGGATATGGCGGTTTAAATTGTGGAATTGGCGTAAGCGCAAATTTAGGTTCCGGATTTTCTATTTATGCAGGAAGCAATAATTTAGAGGGATTTTTTGCTCCTTCCAAAATGGCAGGCCGGGCAGCTTATTTTTCAATCATTAAAAATTTTAACTAAAAAGTTATGTCAATAAAATCAATACCTGGAATTAAGAATACCGATTCTAATAATTTTTTCTTGCTGGCCGGACCTTGTGTTGTTGAAAGTGAAGAGATTTGTTTCGAAGTTGCTGAAAAAGTTAAATCCATTGCTGATAAACTTCAAATCCCATATATTTTCAAAGCCTCTTATCGTAAGGCCAATCGTTCAAGGATTGATTCTTTTACCGGAATCGGAGATGAAAAAGGTTTGGAACTGATTCAGAAGGTTGGAAAAAAATATGGTATTCCTACCGTTACCGATATTCATTCCCATGAAGAGGCCGCATTTGCAGCAAAATATGTGGATGTATTGCAAATACCTGCATTTTTGTGTCGTCAAACAGATTTACTTGTGGCAGCTGCTCAAACAGGGAAACATGTAAACATAAAGAAAGGACAATTTCTATCTGCTGAATCCATGAAATTTGCTGTTGACAAAGTGAAGGAGTCGGGAAATAGCAATGTGATGCTAACAGAGCGCGGTACATTTCTGGGTTATCAGGATCTGGTAGTGGATTACAGGGGAATACCCGAAATGCAAAAAAACAATGTTCCGGTGATCATGGATGTAACACATTCACTTCAACAGCCCAATCAAACAAGCGGAGTAACCGGAGGAAAACCCGAGCTGATTGCTACTATTGCAAAAGCAGCGATTGCCATTGGAGCAGATGGCATTTTTATAGAAACACATCCCGATCCATCAAAGGCAAAATCGGATGGCGCCAACATGCTGCACCTCGATCATTTTGAAAAATTAATGACTGATCTGGTCAAAATAAGGAAAACAATTTGTAATCTATAGATGAAAAAATTGAAAATTTTTATAGTACTCTTTCAATTGCTGTGGATATGTGAAACCGGGCTGGCACAACAGGTCCGGTTTAGAAATGTATTGGGTAATACCGGATATGACTTTGGCATGTTTGCACAACAAACATTTGACAACGGATATATTGTTTGTGGTTCTACAACAAGCGTAGGAAGCGGAAACACAGATATCTATGTTATTAAAACAGATTCTCTGGGAAGACCTGTAAAGGAACGTTCCTTTGGAAATGTAAATGTGGACCGGGGAACCTGCATCAGACAAACAGCCGACAGTGGCTATGTTATTCTGGGTTACACAAACAGTATAGGAAGTGGTTATGACATCTATGCCATAAAAACAAACAACAACCTGGATATTCAATGGGAAAAAAAATATGGAGGAAACGATTGGGATTTTGGAAATTGTATAGAACAAACAAGCGATGGTGGATTTATTATTTGTGGAGGTACCTATAGTTTTGGAAAAGGAGATGAGGATTATTATCTGATCAAAACAGATAGTCATGGTGATACATTATGGACGCATACATACGGTAGCAAAGAACGGGATGAAGCAAAATCCGTTATTCAAACGATGGATGGCGGATATGCCATTACAGGATATACCATGGTTTCCGATAGCCTGGGAGATTTTTATACGATAAAAACAAATTCGACAGGGGATACGCTCTGGACGAATAAATATGGTGGTGCAAACTTAGATATTGCTAATGACATTATTGAACGAAGGGTTGGAGGATACGTGATTACAGGAGAAACCAAAAGTTTTGGTGCAGGAAAATCGGATGGGATT
>CAZMRM010000417.1:0-3410 GCA_964568515.1 uncultured Chitinophaga sp.
CTCATTTAATTGGTATGCTTCAACATTTATCAGTTCAAAACTACGCACTTATTGATCATCTGGAAATTGATTTTTCAACAGGTTTGACTATCATTACCGGTGAAACAGGGGCAGGAAAGTCTATCCTGCTGGGCGCACTCGGGCTTATTGCAGGCAATCGCGCCGATGCTCAGGCATTACAGGAAAAAACAAAAAAATGTGTGATTGAAGCTGTATTCAATATTAAAGAATATGCGCTGAATACCTTTTTTGATGCACAGGAACTGGATTATGAAGAAAAAACAACCATTCGCAGAGAAATTAATCCTGAAGGCAAATCACGTGCATTTATTAATGATACACCGGTTACATTAAGTCAGCTAAAAGAATTAACAGAACGTTTGATCGATATTCATTCCCAGCATCAGACACTGACATTGAACGGAAATGAATTTCAGCTTTCTGTCGTGGATGCATTTTCGGACCATGCTGATTTATTAAAACAATATGGAGCAGATTTTAAACAGTTCAAACTGATTGAAAAGAAATTAAATGACCTTGTTGAACGGGAGATACAGGCTAAAAAAGATCTTGATTATTTTCAGTTTCAATTCAATGAGCTGGAAGAAGCCGATTTAAAACCAGGCAAACAAGAGAAATGGGAACAGGAGCTTCAAACATTAAACAATGCAGAAGATATTAAAATAAACGTTTCAAAGGCATTATTGGGCTTATCCGGTGGGGAACAAAATCTCCTTTCCTCATTAAATGAGGTGAAAGCTATTCTGAACCCTTTTGCCAAATTTAAGACAGAACTCAATGATCTGAGTACACGAGTAAGCAGTGCCTACATCGAACTTAAAGATATCTCCCATGAGCTGGAAAATATTGAACAGGAAATTGTTTATGATCCTAAATTAATTGAAGAAATAACAGCCCGCCTCGACACTATTTACCGTTTGCAACAAAAGCACCAGGTAAAAACGATTGAAGAATTAATAATCATCAAGGAGGAGATCAATGCTAAACTGTTTGATTTTGGATCATTGGAAGCTGAAATTGAAAAAGTAAAAAATGAATTGGTTTCTTATACCCAATCATTAACGGAGTCAGCAAAGAAAATTTCTGCTAACCGCAAAAAGGTGATCCCGAAAATAGAAAAGGAACTGGCCACACTCCTCGTCTCTTTATCAATGCCTAATGCACAATTAAAAATTGAATACACAGCACTTCCTTCATTTACAACAAGTGGTAAGGATAAAGTAAGTTTTTTATTTTCGGCAAATAAAGGAAGTGATTTCAAAGAATTGAATAAAGTAGCCAGCGGTGGGGAATTGTCACGACTGATGCTGAGCATTAAATCTGCCTTAGCTAAATTAACCGCACTACCCACTATCATTTTTGATGAGATTGATACCGGCGTCTCAGGTGATGTGGCCGATAAGATCGGGATCATTATGAATCAAATGGCAACCAGCATTCAAGTAATCACCATTACTCATTTACCGCAGATAGCGAGCAAAGGGGCTTCTCATCTGTTTGTTTACAAAGCAGATAAAAACAACAAGACTTATAGTTCCATTAAAAACCTGACACCGGAAGAACGTATACAGGAAGTTGCAAAAATGTTAAGCACCGGCAATCCAACAGCAGCTGCCATCAATAATGCGAAGGAACTTTTAAAACAATAGAAAAGACAAGTATTGCTGCTGTTAAATCATTAATTTCGTTTATAAATCAAATCATCAGATATATGTCGTACAATTTGCTAAAGGGGAAAAGAGGAATTATTACAGGTGCATTGGATGAAAATTCAATTGCCTGGAAAGTAGCTGAAAAAGCGCATGAAGAAGGCGCCACATTTGTACTTACCAATGCTCCCATAGCCATGCGAATGGGAGAAATAAAGGTACTTGCAGAAAAAACAAAGTCGGAAATCATACCGGCAGATGCGACAAATGTGGATGAACTCACCACACTATTTACAAAGTCACAGGAAATTTTAGGTGGTAAAATAGATTTTGTACTGCATTCCATCGGAATGAGTGTAAATATCCGTAAGAATATTCCTTATACAGAATCCAACTACGACTATTTTATGAAAGGCATTGATGTATCAGCCTTATCCTTTCACAAAATGCTGGCTGTAGCCAAAAAATTAGATGCAATCAATGAATGGGGAAGTGTGGTTGCCTTGACTTATATGGCAGCTCAACGTACTTATCCGTTTTACACCGATATGGCAGATATTAAGGCCATGCTGGAATCCATTGCCCGTAGTTTTGGCTATCATTATGGACTCGAAAAGAAGGTAAGAATCAACACTGTATCACAGTCGCCAACAAAAACCACTGCGGGAAGCGGAATAAAAGGATTCGGTGATTTCTTCGATTATGCCAATTCAATTGCTCCACTCGGCAATGCAACTGCAGAAGATTGTGCTAATTATTGCATCACGTTGTTTTCTGATCTGACCAAAATGGTTACAATGCAAAACCTGTATCATGACGGAGGGTATTCAACAACGGGCGTAAGTAATGAGGTAATGACCAAGCTAGGAATACAATAAAAGTATCTTAACTAATTAAAACGCGTGTAATTTTAAACCGGAAGGTTTCATTTCATCACTTGCGGAGCGCTGATTTTCCACATCTCACTTTATTATTTATTAAACATACGGCCTATCTGGTTTAAAGACACTTAACAGGCTTATAAAAGATCACAAATGAAAAGGAACGTCTTTCAACGTTCCTTTTTTATTCTTGACCATAGCAGTTAATTTAAAGCTATCGTTCTTGTATTCTTATACCCTTCCGACATGTTTCAAATGTACCACGTGTGAACGAACCGCACTCAATACGGTTGGAAACTCCAGGTATTGTATACCAAATTGCTCGCAGGTTTCCTGTACAAACTGATTTATTTTCGGATAATGAACGTGACTGATACGTGGGAACAAGTGGTGCTCCACCTGATAATTCAAACCACCTGTGAACCAGGAAACAATTTTGCTTTTAGTAGCGAAATTGGCTGTCGTTTGTATCTGATGTACGGCCCATTCTGTTTCAACTTTGTGATTGGTAGATGTTGGTGTTTCGAATGCAGCATCTTCAACAATATGGGCAAGTTGAAAAATAACAGCGATCACTAATCCGGTAACAAAGGCAATCACAAAATAACCGATCAATGTATCGACTGCTCCTACTTTAAAAATCGGAATGACAAGGAACACGGCCAAGTATAGAATTTTGCTGAACCAAAAAATAAAATGTTCTTTGAAATTCATCTTACGGAAAGGAAGATCTCCTACTTTACCAGTAAAATATTTCTTAAAATCCTGTACAAATACCCATAACAAATAGGTTACTCCATAAAGGATCACCCAATAAATATGTTGAAAACGGTGATACCAGAATTTCTTCTGATCTTCG
>CAZMRM010000418.1:0-2554 GCA_964568515.1 uncultured Chitinophaga sp.
ACAGCCATGAAGATATTGCCAATGCAGAAGCATCCGTTACAATTGATGGGAATGTTAAAATCAAGATCAGGCAACGCAGACCGATCGTTCGTATTATCAATCAGGATGGAGATGGTTACTATATGGATGATGAAGGGTCATTAATGCCTTTATCAGAAAAATATACGGCCAAGGTGTTAATTGCAAATGGAAAGATCCGTGAATCTTACGGAAAGTATTATAAAAGAACGATGACGGAAATTGCAGAAGACAGTTTGGTTAAACGGGGAACAATGCTGGATGAAGTATTTGCTATTGCAACCTATATAGAAACAGATTCTTTTTGGAGATCCCAGGTGCAGCAAATTTTTATAAGTGATGATGAGGAAATAGAGCTTGTACCGATGGTGGGTAATCAAAAAATTATTTTCGGAGATACTGCTGCTATGGATGAAAAGTTTAAAAAGTTAATGATATTCTATAAAGAAGGTTTAAATACCACCGGTTGGTGGAACAAATACTCGACAATTAATTTAAAATTCAAGAATCAAATCGTTTGTACTAAAAAAGAATAATACCAATGGAACCATC
This sequence comes from uncultured Chitinophaga sp., assembly GCA_964568515.1. GTDB lineage: Bacteria > Bacteroidota > Bacteroidia > 2-12-FULL-35-15 > 2-12-FULL-35-15 > 2-12-FULL-35-15. The sequence goes on from CAZMRM010000418.1 coordinate 571, forward strand.
AGAAATTGTAGTCGGTTTAGATATAGGAACAACAAAAATTGTAGCCATTGTAGGCCGCAGAAATGAATTTGGCAAGATTGAAATACTGGGTATGGGAAAATCAGAATCATTTGGTGTGGCGCGTGGTGTCGTTCAGAATATTGATCAGACCGTTCAGTCGATACGTACAGCTGTGGCTGAAGCAGAAGCAAAATCTGGCGTCGATATTAAAGTAGTGAATGTAGGAATTGCCGGCCAGCATATAAAAAGTTTACAGCACCGGGGTATTAAAACCCGTTCCAGTGTGGAAGAAGAAATATCCCAAAAGGATATTGATTCGTTGATTGATGATATGTTTAAGCTGGTGATGCTTCCAGGGGAAGAGATCATTCATGTTTTACCACAAGAGTATATTATTGACAACGAACAGGGAATTAAAAATCCGATAGGGATGTCGGGAATACGATTGGAAGCAAATTTTCATATCATTACCGGACAAATAGCCGCTGCACGCAATATTTACAAATGTGTACACAAAGCTAACCTGGAAGTTTCGGAATTAACCTTGGAACCATTAGCTTCTGCAGATGCTGTGTTAAGCGATGAAGAAAAGGAAGCAGGTGTGGTACTGGTTGATATTGGCGGCGGAACAACAGACGTGGCTATTTTCCAGGATGGGATTATCCGTCACACTGCAGTTATCCCATTTGGTGGGAATGTGATTACAGAAGACATTAAAGAAGGGTGTACCATTATTAAAAGCCAGGCAGAACTACTGAAGATAAAATTCGGATCCGCATTGGCCAGCGAAAATCAGGAAAATGAAATAGTTTCAATTCCCGGTTTACGCGGGCGGGCACACAAAGAGATCTCCGTACGTAATTTATCGGCCATTATCCAGGCAAGAATGGAAGAAATCATAGAACACGTTTATTATGAAATAAAAAATTCAGGCTATGAGAAAAAACTTATTGCAGGGATCGTCATAACCGGTGGTGGTGCGCAATTGAAGCATGTAACGCAATTGGTAGAGTATATTACCGGTATGGATACACGTGTGGGATATCCGAATGAGCATCTTGCAAAAGGAAATGAAGATGTTACATCACCAATGTTTGCAACATCTGTAGGGCTTGTGATGAAAGGAGTTCAGTCTGTCGAAAAATATAGCCAGAAACCTGTTGTAGAAGCACAGCCAACAATAAAAGGGCATTCAAGAGAAAAATCAACAGGCTTTTTTGACAAAATAAAAAAATTTTTTGATGAAGATTCCATTCAGCAATAAGTGAAAAATGAAGCAGAAATTAACAGTGCATAGTTAGTAACTAACAGTGAGCGTGTTAAATCTACATTAAAAAAACAAGCAATTTTATACCGAAATGGTTAACGTGCCGGTAAAAGGCAATAGATTCAAACCTTTTAAAACGAGAAAAGATGATGAAATTTGATATTCCTCAAGATAACTCATCAATTATAAAAGTAATTGGTGTAGGTGGTGGAGGCAGTAATGCTGTTAACCACATGTATAAGCAAGGCATTAAAGGCGTTGACTTTATTGTTTGTAATACGGATCAACAGGCACTTGACATTTCACCTGTTCCGTTAAAGATCGTATTGGGTGTAAGCCTTACAAAAGGACGTGGTGCAGGCTCTTTACCGGAAGTAGGTAAAAATGCTGCCATCGAAAATATAGAAGAAGTAAAAGCAATTCTTGCCAACAACACCGAAATGGTATTTATTACTGCCGGCCTGGGAGGTGGTACCGGAACCGGTGCAGCACCTATTATTGCCAAAGCAGCTAAAGAAATGGGTATTCTGACGGTAGGTATTGTTACCATCCCATTCGGCTTCGAAGGGAAGAAACGAAAATTACAGGCAGATGCCGGTTTAGAATCATTGAAACAAAACGTTGATACATTACTGGTTATTAGTAATGATAAATTACGTGAGATCTACGGGAACCTGAAGGTGACGGAAGCTTTTGGACATGCGGATGATATCCTGG
>CAZMRM010000418.1:2564-3396 GCA_964568515.1 uncultured Chitinophaga sp.
CAGACATCATTACCACTACTTTACAGATCAATACCGATATCAACGACGTGAAAACGGTAATGAAAGACAGTGGCGTTGCCATTATGGGATCGGCACAGGCAGAAGGTGAATCAAGGGCATTGCGTGCGGTTGAACAAGCCATGTCTTCACCTTTATTGAATGACAGCAATATTAAAGGTGCACGTTATGTATTGGTAAATGTAACATGCGGAGAAGATGAGATCACCATGGATGAACTGGGTGAAATAACAGATTACATACAGGATGAAGCGGGAATGACTGCCGAAGTGATCAAAGGGTATGGTGTTGATCTTTCCCTGGGTGGCAAAGTAAACGTAACGATTATAGCAACCGGCTTTAACTCCAAGGCAGATATAGGTATTCAGATAGAACGTGCTCCTGAGAAAAAAGTGTTCTCACTGATGGATGAACCTAAAAAAACAGAACAGGTAGCTGCTTCTGTTGCAAATGAGGTAAATGTTGTTTCTCAGAAAACAGAGGAAATTACTTCCTATCTGAAGGAAGAAATAAAAACAGAAGAGAAAACTCCGGAAGAACCGGCTGCAGAAACTCCGGAAGAACCATTTGTATATACCAAACAGGAAGAAGTGACGCGAACGGAACAAACAACATTTGAATTTGAGATCACCAATATATCCGGTTCCTCAAATGAAGAGTTCCTGATTGCAAACGCTTCCGAAGAAAAAATAACTCCTGAAAAAGAAGAGAAAGAAGAAAATTCCATCGTTTCTAAAGTACAAAGCGATGAGCAGCTGAAAAAAGCACAGGACAGGGTTTCAAAACTTAAAGAATTAAGTTTTAAACTGAAATC
>CAZMRM010000419.1:0-3352 GCA_964568515.1 uncultured Chitinophaga sp.
GACATCGGTTTAACAGATATTGCCTATGAAAAAGGAGCAGCATTGCTTTTACTGTATATCATATTTAAACCATTCATAAGCCGCCTGGCAGAAATTAATAATGCTACAACACCTGACAATCCTGAGGTTCTTCAGATAATGAACACCGCCTCTTTTAAACGTATCGCTGTAACTGTTGATTTTAGTACCAGTGATAGCAAAGCCATCAGCAGTGCCATTTCATTAGGTGGTAAAGATGCTACTTACCTGCTTATTCATATTGTCGAGACAGCGGGAGCACGATTATTTGGCCATGAAGTAGACGACAGGGAAACCATTTCCGATAAACTTAACCTTGAAAAATATCAGAAAGATCTGAATGAAAAAGGTTATGATGTAATCATCTCTTTGGGCTATGGAAATCCCAAGAAAAGTATTCCGGAAATTGTGGATAATTCAGAATGTCACCTTCTGGTAATGGGTGCACATGGACACAAAGGTTTTAAAGACATCGTGCTTGGAACAACTTTGGATGCAGTGAGACACCGGGTAAAAGTTCCGGTATTCATTGTAAAATAATTGCCCCCGTGTACTCCTGTCTAATTCAATATAACAAAACAGAATAAACAAAAAACGGGATGATATACCCATTCCTGTTTTCTTTCATGGCCATGAAAAAGCTACAACAGAGAACACCAGGTTAGTAAAGGTTGAAAAGCTTTTTAGTATATTTGCCACATTATGTTTAAAGCAAATACTATAAATATTAAGAACAAAAGAGCTTCTTTTGAATACGCTTTCATTGATAAATATATTGCCGGTATACAATTAACCGGGACAGAAATCAAATCGTTACGCGAAGGCAAATCCAATATCAATGATGGATTCTGTGTTTTTCTGAAAGGTGAATTATTCATCCGCAACATGCACATTGCGCCGTATTTTGACGGGACCTACAACAACGTGGAGGAAAAAAGAGATCGTAAATTGCTTCTTAACAGAAAAGAGCTGGATAAGTTAACCAGCAAACTAAAGGATCAGGGTTTAACCATTATACCTTTACGTTTGTTTATCAATGAAAAGGGATTGGCCAAGCTTGAAATTGCATTGGCAAAAGGAAAAAAACTTTTTGACAAACGGGAGGATATTAAAAAAAGAGACACGGAAAGAGAAAACAATCGAAGATTAAAATAATACAACTTAATAACTGTAAGCAACAAAAAAACAGCGATCTTTTGATCGCTGTTTTGCTTTTAAAGAATTTTCATTGTTATTTATACATCTCTACCATTTCGGTCAATGCATTTTGCGTAGCTTTATTTACTTTCACCAGAGGCAAACGAACATTGGAACTACAGATGTTTAACATTTCAAGAACAGCCTTTACTCCAGCTGGATTTCCATCTGCGAACAACTGTTCAATGATATCTGTTAACTTATAATGTAAGCGTTGAGCCTCTACCACATTTCCTTTCAGAATCTGGCGGGTCATTTCGGAAAAATCTGTTGGGAAAGCATTTGCAACTACAGAAATAACCCCATCTGCCCCACTTGCAATCATCGGTAAAGTAAGTAGATCATCACCAGAAATAACTAAAAAGTCTTTCGGTCTGTTTTTAATTATTTTCATGCATTGCTCCAGGTTTCCGGAAGCTTCTTTCACAGCAATAATATTTTTAAAGTCTTCTGCCAGCTTAACACTTGTTTCAGCACTGATATTGGAACTGGTTCGTCCCGGAACATTATATAAAATCACGGGCACAGAACTGGCTTCTGCAATCGCCTTGTAATGCTGATAAATTCCCCGTTGATTCGGCTTATTATAATAAGGTGATACAGATAAAATAGCATCAATATGATTGAAATCAGATGATTTCTGAAGGCTGTTTATAATTTCTTGTGTATTATTTCCACCTAATCCTAATACAATGGGAACACGTTTATCAACACTTTCAATTACAGTATCTACTACAGCACGCTTTTCCTCGGATGTCAAGGTAGAGGACTCGCCGGTTGTTCCCAATGCAACAACATACTCAACGCCACCCTTTATGATAAAGTCAACAAGTTTACCCAATGCTTTCAGATCAGGGTTATTATCTTTATTAAATGGAGTTACGATAGCTACTCCGGTGCCTTTAAATTTACTGTTTTTACTCATGATTAAAAATCCAGTTGTTTTTTTAAAAATTTGCATAAAGATAAGGGGATTTTGAAAGTGTCTGTAAAAATAGTTCACATTTTACCAACAGACTCTATCGTTATAATATGCTTCAGACTTTCTTTTCAATTGCAAAAAAATCTCATCAAACCTGCATAGTAATTCGTAAATTCGACGGGTAAATGAAAATATATGAGCGATCAGTTTATAAAAATCACATTGAATAGTGGAAAAGATCAGAGTTTACGCAGGTTTCATCCCTGGGTATTTTCAGGGGCAATAAAAAAAATAAGTGGTGAAGTAAAGGAAGGAGATATTGTAGAAGTATACTCTGTTCAAAATGAATTACTCGGAATGGGACATTTTCAGATAGGATCCATCGCCATAAGAATGTTTTCTTTTGTTAACGTAATTCCTGATGCTGAGTTTTGGAAAAGTAAAATTGAAGCTGCCTATGCATTCCGAAAGCAACTGAATTTAACAGATAATCCCGCCACCAATTGTTATCGCCTGTGTTTTGCTGAAGGAGATGGCTTACCTGGATTTATCATAGATTTTTATAATGGGACAGCTGTTTTTCAAACCCATTCCATTGGAATGCATTTTCTGAAAGAACAATTCGTGATGGCCTTGAAACAGATAATGGGGGATACACTTAAAGCGGTATATGATAAAAGTGAAGAAACCATGCCTAAGAATGCGCCCATAAAAGCACCGAATGGTTATTTATGGCGTGCGCCTGATCACCCTGATATTACTGTTGTATTGGAGAACGATCATAAATTTTACGTTGACTGGGAAGGTGGACAAAAAACCGGTTTTTTTCTGGATCAACGTGATAACCGTGAATTACTGGGACATTATTCAAACGGCAAAACAGTACTGAACACCTTTTGCTACTCCGGTGGCTTTTCTGTATACGCTGCCAAACAAGGAGCCATACAAGTGCATTCAACAGATATTTCAAAAAAAGCAATTGAACTTACTGACAAAAATATTCAGTTGAATGATATTCAGAACCATGAATCCTTTGCCGTGGATACATTTGAATTTTTGAAACATAAAGAAAATACATACGATATCATTGTTCTGGATCCTCCTGCTTTTGCCAAACATCAGAATGTGAAACACAATGCTATTATGGGGTATAAACGTCTGAATTTTGAGGCGATGAAACAAATAAAACAAGGCGGACTATTATTTACGTTTTCC
>CAZMRM010000420.1:0-3342 GCA_964568515.1 uncultured Chitinophaga sp.
CCGGAACTGATCGGACGACTACCGGTATTGACCTATTTAAACCCTTTGGATGCACCAACCTTGTTACGTATACTAAGTGAGCCTAAAAATGCACTCATTAAGCAATACACCCATTTGTTTGAAATGGATGGCGTAAAAATTAAATTTGAAAAAGGTGTATTGGATTTTGTAGTTGAAAAAGCAATGGAATTTAAACTGGGAGCTCGTGGCTTACGCTCTATTTGTGAAGCCATCATGATCGACCTGATGTATGATACCCCATCCAATTCAGATTTAAAAGAAATCAATCTTTCTTTAAAGTATGCAAAAGAAAAATTAAAACGCTCTTCCTTAAATAAGCTAAAAGCTGCTTAGTATTAATAAAAAACACGGATCGTTAAATTTTAACGGTCCGTGTTTTTTTATATACACTTTAAGCATTTTCAATACTAATAAGTTTGTAAAAAAAGCTGTTCAGAATGGAGCTGCGAAAGAAGATGTTAAATTGTCCAATACCATTTTGTCATTATACGAAATGAACGATTCAGCTTATCAAAAAAATAATGGTATTGTTCAAAATACACGTTATTTATTAGTAGAAATAAAACAAAAGTCGACTTTGTATCGAAAACTATTTTTTCAATGAATTAATTAACTCATCTTTAATTTTTAGCATTTCTTCATATTGTTTTATTCTGTTATCCTTTTCCAATAAAAGTTTCTCATAAAGCTCTTTTTCGCTAGTTGACCCTGTTTGATAATTATAGCCAAAATGTGAATTAGTACAATTGTTCAATACCATTTTGTCATTGTACGAAATAATATCGTTAACGCTTACATCAAGCACTGCAGCTATCTTTTTAATGCTCTCAAACTTAACATCACTTTGCCCACTTTCAATTTGTATATATGTCTGTCGACTTATTCCTAGTTGATTTGCAACATACTCCTGAGTAATGTTTTTAAACTCACGAATTCTTTTAATATTATTTCCAATGTCCATCTGTAACCGTTGTTTTTATGTTGATAAATAAATATATAATCTTGTTGTAATGCTATAAGGCAGAAATTTTAAACCTTTCTGTGATCAGGAAACAGTATTTACAAATGAAAAAATTGCAAAGTTTAAACAGTCCTTTATTTATCAAGTTTGAGAATAAAGAAATTCACAACTCTGGTTTAAGTAAAATAAGGGGTGGAGCAGAAAACGGTACGAAAGAAATAGATAGAGCTACGTTTTATCATCCTGAAGGTTCGGGACCTGGTTGTTCACAGGCTGATGCATGGGCGAATGATAAAAAATCGGATATAGGTTCTATAAAATGTCCGCCGATTGATACCACCCAAGGTTAATAATTAACTTTTAAAGTTTAGATTTGAATAAATAACATGAATTGCATAATTTATTCAAATCTTTTTATTTTAATAAATGACAACTGGAAGAACTTCAAGTATAGAATCTGTTCAATGAATAATTTCTCTACTTATCGGTTTGTTTTAATTTTCTTTATAATCAGTTTTTCTTTAAAGGCGCAGCAAGTGGATGAGCTATCCAGATTGAAGAAGCAGGAGCTTTTAATTAAAATGGCAGACTCATTATCCAATAATCGTGTCAGAGAATCCATTGTCCTTTACAATCAAGCCAACAACATACTTGAATTAGATGATTTTGCGAAATATTCATTTGCAGCGATGTATGGTATGGTAAAAAATAAAGAAAAGGTTTACGAGTGGCTTAACGCAATTGGAATGAGTAAATTTTTATTTTGTGATGTTGATAGCAATGAATACTGCATACTTAACGACATACTTGGTGAAAAAGCATTTGAATTTATGCATAAAGATATTCAATGGAAGAAGTTTATCGGGATGAAACACAAGCAAATAAAGAGTGCATACGATGAATTAAATAAAGAGGTTGTAAAGGAGTTGAAACAAATGTATGATGATGATCAAAAATATCGATTATACATTGTTCATAACTGGGACAAACTTTATGAATCAGGTCATGAAAGAGAAAGAGATTCCTTATTTCATAATCAGGATATTCTGGATTCTATTAATTTTTATCGGTTTAAAGAGCTTACAAAAAAATTTGGTTGGTTGGGATACAGGAAATTTGGACGTTATTCCGAAATTTTGATTACTCACATCAATAAAGATTTTGATTTTTTTCTACCTCTTATGATTGATGCCGCTCGAAAACACGATCTCGAATGGACACATGTAGATGTATGTATGGTAAAGAAGATGACATCACTTTTACTTACAAAAGATGGTATTGAGCTGGATGATCTTTATTTTTCTGATAGTTCAGAATTGCTATTACCGGAATCGGGATATCAGTTAAATAATTTAGTTCACAATCTGCAGATCCTAAATACTTATACAAAGGAAGTGGAATTTAATTTTTGTTATAAAAATAATTTCCCTTTTGCCGAGTCAAAAACAAATGCTGTCATCACCTGGTTGGAGAAAAATGGTGCTGATACCAGTAAGTTTGTAAAAAAGGCTGTTGGGGATGAAGCTGTGAAAGAAGACTTTAAATTAAAGGTCAAAGTAATTCGAAAAAAATGATCTTACTATTTCAAGATGGATTTGCTGGAATTTATTTAGATTATTTTCTTTTTTGAAGCAAAAAAATTTGAAGCAAAAAAACTAATCTATTTTTAATTTTAGGTTTGCTGAGTAAATTTCGTTCTCGTCTTTAATTTCAAGAATATACTTGTTTTTATACAGGAGTTCCAATTGTTGCTTTAGATTATAATTGCCTATTCCTGAGGTTTCGTATTTTCTTTGTTTATTTTTTTTGTTTATAACTGAAAAATGGATATAGTCTGTTGAAAGAGTCAAATTTATGTATATTGGGTGCTCGATACAATACGTTTCCCCATGTTTAAAAGCATTTTCGACGAAGCCAATAAGTATTCCTGGAAAGATATGAATATTCTTATTACAATTAGTAGTTTCTAACCTAACTTGGGTATCATTACTAAGAAGTTTATGAATTTTAATAAAATTTTCGATATAATGAATTTCATTTTTAATTAAAATTTTTTCACTTATTCTATTATTTAAGGAATATGAAAGCATTTTTGAGAAAGTATTTATTCCTTTAGCTGTATCTACAGACTCTTTTTTAATTATATCATGGCAATGATTTAAAAAATCAAATGTAATATTCATGTTAAATTGATTTCTTAAAAAAGCAAGCTTTTTAAGTTTTAGGTCCTTTTCTTTTTTATTTTTTTCTTTTAACTTTTCAACTCCTACTTTGCTTTGATAAGAACCTAAAGCAGGCATTAAAATTAAAAAAAATAAGAATAGTTGAAGTATTATTAATGTTATTACAGGCATCTCAGA
>CAZMRM010000421.1:0-3327 GCA_964568515.1 uncultured Chitinophaga sp.
GCCTTCATGTGTGGTAGGATGTCCTTGTAAACGGGAGTTCAGTTTACGGAAGGTAGCCAACTCATTTACAGGGAAATATCCTGATCTTGCCAGTACACTATAGAAAACCGGTGAAATATGGCCATTGGAAAGGAAAAAAAGATCTTCCCCTTGTCCATCCATATTGAACTTTTTAGGGTTGTGCTTCATTACCTCAAAATAAAGGGAAACAAAGTATTCTGTGCAACCGAGCGATCCGCCAGGATGGCCGGAGTTAACGGCGTGAACCATTCTAACAATATCTCTGCGTACCTGTATACAAATTTTTTCTAATTCTGTGATAGAAGCCATATTTTAGTTTTAATTTCGACCGTCAAAAGTATCAATTTTTACCTGCTAAAATGGGATTGTTGAAAACTCAATTAAATTAAACCGGAGGAATATCTGTAAAAAAGTATAATTTGGTATCTTTGCGCCTTCGTTAAAGGCTAGGGCACATGCGATGTACAATTCCTCGTAATACAAAAGGTGATAGAAAAGCAATGTGTTTAAAAATCTTACTGGTCCTGCACCGGATAAATGATTGCTTGTTAATAAATTTGAAAGAACCTACAAAGTAGGGAGCTGCGAACCAGAAAGCAATGAGTAAAACGAACGAATAATTTGATCATTTCGTTATCAAAAAAATAAAATTTTAAAACAGAATTATATATTATGGCATTACAGTGTGGTATTGTAGGATTACCGAATGTTGGTAAATCAACTCTTTTTAATTGTTTATCAAACGCCAAGGCACAAGCTGCAAATTTTCCTTTTTGTACCATTGAACCCAATGTGGGAGTTATCACCGTTCCCGACGAACGGTTGGCAGTTCTTGAAAAATTAGTGCATCCGGAACGTGTTGTGCCAACAACAGTTGAAATAGTGGATATTGCCGGATTAGTAAAAGGAGCAAGTAAAGGAGAAGGCTTAGGAAATAAATTTTTGGCCAATATCCGTGAAACAAATGCCATCATTCACGTACTGCGCTGTTTCGATGATCCCAATGTGGTGCATGTGGATGGTTCTGTAAACCCGGTTCGCGACAAAGAGATTATTGATACGGAATTGCAACTCAAAGATCTGGAGACAGTAGAAGCAAAATTAAAAAGAGTAGAGAAGCAAGCAAAAACAGGCAATGATAAGGATGCCAAAAAAGCATATGAGATTTTACTGAATTTAAAAAATCTGTTGGAATCAGGCCGGTCAGCACGTGCAGCTAACTTATCAGATACTGATTTACCGCATGTGGCAGATTGTTGTTTGCTTACCATTAAACCTGTTCTTTATGTATGCAATGTGGATGAAGGTTCTGTGAAAAACGGAAACAAATACGTTGAGGCTGTTAAAGAGGCTGTTAAACAGGAGAGTGCAGAAGTACTTGTCATTACCGCACAAATGGAAGCAGAAATTGCAGCATTGGAAACCTATGAAGAGCGCCAGTTATTTCTTACCGATATGGGATTGGAAGAACCCGGAGTCAATAAACTGATAAAAGCAGCATACAGAATTTTAAACCTTCAAACCTATTTTACGGCAGGTGTAAAGGAAGTGCGTGCATGGACCATCAGCAAAGGCATGACAGCACCTCAGGCTGCCGGGGTTATTCATACCGATTTTGAAAAAGGGTTTATCCGTGCAGAAGTGATTAAATATAATGACTTTGTTAGCCTTGGCTCCGAAGCAGCCTGCAAAGAATCCGGCAAAATGGGTATAGAAGGAAAAGAATACATTGTAAACGATGGAGACCTGATGCACTTCAGGTTCAACGTTTAAAAAAAGCTTAAGCTGCTTTTTTTATTAACAAGCAAAGCCCTGAGAGGATATAATTAAATAACCGGGGCAATAAAGCCCTGACTGATTCAACTATAAAAATGGCAGAAAAAGCAGTGACATACAACGAAGACAGTATACGTACGCTGGAATGGAATGAACACATTCGTTTACGTCCGGGTATGTATATCGGTAAACTGGGTGATGGTTCTTCACCGGATGATGGAATCTACATTTTGTTGAAAGAAACGATCGACAATTGTATTGATGAATTTGTGATGGGAAATGGAAAAACCATTGAGGTGACCATTAAAGATAAAACGGTACGTGTACGCGACTATGGTCGTGGCATCCCTCTTGGAAAAGTAGTGGATGTTGTTTCTAAAATCAATACAGGAGCAAAATACGATTCAGAAGCATTTAAAAAATCTGTCGGTCTGAATGGAGTAGGTACCAAAGCTGTAAATGCATTATCCAGCTATTTCAGTGTCCAGTCCTTTCGGGAAGGAAAAACAAAAGCGGCAGAGTTTTCAACAGGTAATTTAAGCAAGGAGTCAAAACTTACAGGCTCAGACCTCCGACAGGGAACATTGATCACCTTTATTCCCGATGAAAAGATCTTTGGAAACTATCATTTTATCAATGAGTATGTTGAAAAAATGTTATGGAACTATGCGTACCTGAATACGGGATTAACGATCCTGTATAACGGACAAAAGTTTTATTCCGAAAATGGATTGCTTGATTTGTTAACACAAAATATCAATGGTCCTATTCTGTATCCTACGATCCATCTGAAAGGTTTTGATATTGAAGTGGCCATGACGCACAGTAATCAGCAATATGGTGAAGAATACTATTCATTTGTAAACGGGCAACATACCACACAGGGAGGAACGCATCAGGGCGCTTTTCGTGAAGCGGTTGTAAAAACAATCCGTGATTTTTTTAAGAAAGATTTTGAAGCAGTGGATGTTCGGACCTCTATCATTGCCGCTGTCAGTATAAAGGTACAAGAACCTGTTTTTGAATCACAAACCAAAACAAAACTGGGGTCACAGGAAATAGGTCCTAAAGGTCCTTCTGTAAAAGCGTTTATCAGTGATTTTCTTAAAACGGAACTGGATAATTTTCTTCATAAGAATACAGAAGTTGCTCAAACCATTCTGCAAAAAATTCAGCAAAGTGAACGTGAACGTAAAGATTTGCAGGGAATTCAAAAGCTGGCACGGGAGCGTGCAAAAAAGTCTAACTTACATAATAAGAAATTAAGAGATTGCCGTATTCATATGCAATCCAATGATGAACGGAAACTGGAAACGACTTTGTTCATTTGTGAGGGAGATTCGGCAAGTGGTTCCATTACAAAAACAAGAGATGTAAATACACAAGCCGTATTCAGCCTGAAAGGGAAACCATTGAATGCATTCGGACTGACTAAAAAAATTGTATATGAAAATGAAGAGTTCAATCTTTTACAGGCAGCATTGAATATTGAAGACGGGATAGAAAATTTACGTTACAATAACATTGTTA
>CAZMRM010000422.1:0-3299 GCA_964568515.1 uncultured Chitinophaga sp.
AATATCCGACTGCCCTGGATTCTTATACCGATCATTCTAATTTTCTTAAAACAAGAAGCCGTTATGCCCCTTTATTTGAATTAAAGCGCACAGATTATAAGGGTTGGGCAAAGGGATTAAAAAAAGTAGGGTATGCAACAGATCCAAAATATACACGTCGTTTGATCGATCTTATAGAAACTTATAAGCTTTACCAGTATGACAAAGCAGATGAACGAAGCTTTGCTGATAGTAAAAAAGAAAAAACGGAAAATTCAACAGTTGCGAATAAAACAACTGCACCCAAAATGCCATCTCCTAAAACTTCAAAAGCTTCACCAGAAACTGTAGAGAGACATGTAAACCGGCCGATACAGCAGTTCCGGTTCATTAATTATGTAATAATTAAACCGGGTGACACCTTTTCCAAGATCGCGAAAGAAACCGATAAAGATGTATGGCAGTTGTATAAATTCAATGACATGAAAGCAACCGATAAACTTATTGCAGGCGAACGATTGTATCTGCAACCCAAACGCAGAAATGCAAAAGAGCCTTTTCATGTTGTAAAAAAAGGAGAAACCATGCGTTCCATCTCTCAGTTATATGCCATTAAGTTAAGCGCACTCTATAAAAAAAACGGGATGAAACCTGGTGAAGAGCCGAAAGTGGGTTCGACTCTTTATTTAAGACAAACTAAAAAAGCAACCTGACGTCTTCTCTTTGTTTTAAAAATCAAATCCTGCATAAAACCTTCCTCCCAGATCTTTCTCCTACTATGATTGCGCTGATAAATCGCTCAAATATGCCCATTCCAATTCGAGAAGACCGGTTTGGTATATATTCCATTTTTTAAGGTTTTCAACACCTAAATAAGACTAAACACACCAAATTGCAAGCAAAATATTGGAACCATCGGGTTTCCACATTCAACCAATTGTAACTATCATTTGAAATTTTATTCGCTAATAGAACAGACGGACACCGGTATTTGTTTTTGAGTGGTTTCTTAGCGGGATCGTTCCGTTATATTTAATTCCAATGGTTTTGGTATTTATCGTCAATTGTCCGAATGCAAAGAGAGAACCGGTATATTTTCTTTTAACATATAGCATTGAATCTTCTGAAACATTGATCAGACGGTATGTATCAGCATAAGAAGCATTCATCATAAGAAAGACAGACAAGAAACAGGCAATAATCTTCATCAGAGTGATAATTATATAGAAAGACAGCAAAATTAATGGGTTTATAACAGGGGAGTCTTCCTATCTTTTAAATGTTCTCTTTTTAAAATAATCCAAAAAACTCGATCTCTCATCTCGTTTTATTTATAATTTTGGAATCTTAAAATTTTAGTCTAAACCAATCAATATTTCACTATGGGATTTATAGCAAACATTCAGGCGCGTCAGATTTTGGATTCGAGAGGAAATCCGACAATTGAGGTAGATGTAATTACGGATCAGGGAGTACTGGGAAGAGCTGCTGTTCCTTCCGGAGCATCAACAGGAATTCATGAAGCGGTAGAATTACGCGACAATGATGCTAACTATTATCTTGGTAAAGGAGTATTGAAAGCTGTCAATAATGTGAATACAACCATTCGCGAAGAATTGAATGGCATGTATATTTTTGAGCAAAACAGTATTGACAAGAAAATGATTGCTCTGGATAGTACTGATAACAAAGGAAACATTGGTGCCAATGCTATTTTAGGGGTTTCTCTTGCCTGTGCAAGAGCAGCTGCAGAAGAGGCGCGTCAACCCTTGTTCCGTTATGTAGGAGGTGTAAATGCCAATTTATTACCTATTCCAATGATGAATATCATTAATGGCGGATCACATGCCGATAATAGCATCGATTTTCAGGAATTTATGGTTATGCCGGTTGGAGCAACTAACTTTTCAGATGCCATTCGTATGGGAACCGAGGTTTTTCATCATTTAAAAAAAGTATTAAAAGATAAAGGATACTCTACAAATGTTGGAGATGAAGGTGGTTTTGCACCCAACTTAAAATCCAATGAAGAAGCAATAGAATGTGTTTTAACAGCGATAGAAAAAGCTAAGTACCGTCCGGGAGTTGACTTTTTTATTGCAATGGATGCCGCTTCTTCAGAATTTTACATTGAAAAAGAAAATGTATATCATTTCAAAAAATCAACAGGAGATAAACTGACACCAGCTCAAATGGTTGATTTCTGGGCTGATTGGACAAAACGATACCCGATTATTTCAATAGAGGACGGGCTGGCGGAGGATGACTGGAAAGGCTGGAAAACGCTGACAGAAAAAATAGGTAAGAAGGTTCAGTTGGTTGGAGATGATTTATTTGTTACCAATGTAAACCGCTTACAAAAAGGAATTGATGAACAGATAGCCAATTCCATACTCGTAAAAGTGAATCAGATAGGTACCTTAAGCGAAACAATAGATGCAGTACAGCTTGCTCAGAACAGCTCTTACACTTCGGTAATGAGTCATCGCTCAGGAGAAACCGAAGATTCTACAATTGCTGACCTGGCAGTAGCGCTGAATTGCGGGCAGATTAAAACCGGTTCCGCTTCACGCTCTGATCGTATGGCAAAATACAATCAGTTATTAAGAATTGAGGAGCAATTGGGAGATAGTGCCCGTTACCTTGGAAGCAGCTTTAAATATGTTAAAAACAGGTAATTGTTAATTTCAATTCATCTCTTCGAAAAAGAGGCAATTGATCGGTGTTTTTTTATAGGATATAATTTTTAATATCATAAAAACCAGTTAACTTTCGGAACACAAAAATAAGCAAATAATATTTAAGGAAATGGATGTATTAAAAGACAAATTTGCAGCAAAAGCAGGGGTAATGGCTGCCGAAGTAAAACAACTCATCAAAGAAAAAGGAGATGTTAAACTTGGAGAGTATACCGTGGCCCAGGTGTACCAGGGAATGAAAGGAATGATTGGTTTGGTTACAGAAACCTCTAAACTGGATCCGGAAGAAGGAATCCGTTTCAGAGGATATACCATACCCGAATTGCGCGAAAAATTACCAAAAGCGCCCAATGGGACAGAACCTTTGCCCGAAGGTATTTTTTACCTGATGCTGCTTGGTGAATTACCAACACAGGAAGATGTCTTAAATCTTGGAAATAACTGGGCACGCAGAGCCATTGTACCAAAGCATGTTTTTGATGTACTGGATAAATTACCGGCTTCTACTCATCCTATGACCCAGTTTGTGCTGGCAATTACTGCTATGCAAACAGAATCATTATTTGCCGCAGCTTATAAAAAAGGGATCAATAAAAAAGACTATTTGGACTACGTTTACGA
>CAZMRM010000423.1:0-269 GCA_964568515.1 uncultured Chitinophaga sp.
GTCATAATTTTCCATCGCTCAGGAGCATGATCTGTCCGGTCTGTTTCTTTACCCAGGCGGATATTACGTATCACCTTTTTTACGTTCCATGTAAAAAGAGCGATCCCTGCACTCAATATAAGAATAAATAGTATGGATGAAATCATGAGTACCTAGTTTTGCTTCCTTTCTTTTTCCTTTTTTCCAAAAACGGAAATCTGAACATAGCGGTGTGGATTCAAGCGAAGATCTTCCAAGAGCTTATCCAGATCCAGTGCCGAACGGTCCAG
>CAZMRM010000423.1:279-3294 GCA_964568515.1 uncultured Chitinophaga sp.
GATCAGCATACCCATAGTACCTTCTCCTTTATTGATCTTGGTTAAAATAGAAGCCGCCTGCGACAAGGCTACATCCGCATTATTGATCGCGGAGCTGATATTTGATTTGGCAAGGGAATCACTAAGGTTGGAGAAATTACTGATGATGTTGTTCAAATTTCCACTGTTATTGGACAATGTTGTTGCCAGTATATTAATCTTGGTTAAGATGCTGGATATTTTTGCTTTTTCAGCAACCACCAATGTATCCAATCGATACGATGTTATTTCAAGGGATGACAATGCCAGCTTGATACTTTCAAAACTTTTTTGAAGATTTTTACGGGTATCTGCATTCAATACCTGTTGTACAACTGTCATTACCGAATCAATAGAAGAGATGAGATTGGTTGCCTTTTTTTGCAAAGGCTCAATGGTTTTGTTTACCGCTTGTTTAAAATTATCTTCCTGTGCCGAACGAAGCGTATCGCCATTTTCTGCATACTCCGTTCCTTTACCAAGGTATAGCTGGACAATCTTGGAGCCTAATAAACCTGAGCTCATTACTTCTGCAACTGTATTCTTTGGTATTTTTATATCATCATTTGTTACAACAAGTGTAACAACGATTCGCCCTGAAGTATCAGGATACAGATTTATATCCCCCACCATACCTATCTGAAATCCATTGACCAGCAAAGGATTTGCTCTTACAAGCCCGTCTATGTCCGTATAAATGGCATAGTATTTACGCTGAGAGCTCAGCAGATCTTTGCCTTTAAGAAAATTAAAACCATAAAGAAAACAAGCTATGGCTAGTGTGGTAACAATACCAACTTTAACTTCTTTTGATAATTTCACAGTTTTTAAATTATTTCGTTCCTGACAAATTTAAGCAAATATTACTTATTTCAAGGTAATTCTTTTACCATCCTGTGTAGCAATTATAAAAGCATCCTTAAAACCATTTTTGAGCAGGAACGTTTGAAGTTTAACCGCTTCTTCTTTCGTTGAAAATTCGCCACTGGTATATTTGTAAATGCCTTTATCCATATACTCACCGGGCTTTTCCACATTTTTAAATTTGGCAGCATTTAAAGGAATTTTTTTATCAGATGAAAGGATCTGCACTTTATAGATTACCGGAGCCTTAACTACCTCAGTAGATGATGGTTTTATCTCTTTTTTAGCGTTTTCTTCTTTGCTCTCCTCTTCCTTTGTTTTTTCAGCCACTATCTTTTTTTGTTCTTGTTCCGGCTCCTTATTACTTACACTGTCCTGCTTTTTTGAAACGGACTCTTTTTCGGTTACAGCCGGTTTTTCAGTTTTGTTTGCAGCAGCTGTTCTGGCCTTTCTGCTTTCTTCAATCTCAACAGAATCTTCTTTACTTAAACGATACGGAACTTGCACTTCGATCTCATCATCATATTTTTTCATAACGCCTTCGATCTCATCCTTGTATTCTCTGAATGCCCTGAAAATTCCGGAAGCAATATATTCCTGTCCTCTTACCGAACCTAAAAACTGCTCTTCTTCCGGATTTGTCAAAAAACCGATTTCTGTCAAAACACTTGGCATATAGGTACGCCACAGTACCCATAGACTGGCACGTTTTACACCTTTATCTACACGCCCGACTCTTGTACCATATTGCTTTTGAATTTTTTGAGCAAAACTCAGACTTTGTGTAAGGTAGGTATCCGTAAACATGCTCATAATTATATATGATTCATCAGAATTCGGATCAAAGCCATTGTATTTTTTCACATAATTGTCTTCAAGCAAAATAGCAGAATTTTCCCGCTTGGCAACATCCAGTTTGCCCTGCTCATTTTTAATTCCCATTACATATGTTTCTGCTCCATTTGCTTCTTCGTTGCAAACATCACGTTTTAATTTTTTATCCCTTACACAAGCCGAATTGCAATGGATACATATAAATAAGTCTGCTTTTGCACGGTTTGCAATTTCTGCACGTTCCTGCAATTCAACAAAGACATCTGTTTTACGGGTGTATACTACTTTTACATCTTTCATGTTTTCTTCGATGTAATGTCCCAGTTTTAAAGCTACCGCAAGTGCCACATCTTTTTCTTTGTATCTGGCTCCATGACAACCGGGATCTTTTCCTCCATGACCGGGATCGATCACAACCGTGCGAACAGTAAAAGCGGGCTTGCTCACAGGGATAAATGAACTAGATAGTATACAACAGCAAAAAATAAAAAAAATGCTGATATACTTTTTTAAACTATGTCTCATGCGCTCCTTAAATAACATTGTTATTGCGTGCTTTTGCATTTTGCAAAAAATGCTAATTAAATGAATAACTGTTTTTTTTTTCCTTAGTTTTGCCCTCTAGAATCCGTATAAAACACAAAATTACTTGTAAAAATTGCATATCGATTCCGCTAAATCATTTTTTATCCTCGCTTGTTTGTTAATAACTGTGATCTTTACCGGTTATTCTCAAAACACGATTCAGCCTGACACTACCGTTCATTTAGCGGTAGACACAACACAACAGGCCGGGAATGATTCTTTTCTCGATGATAAAGTAAATTACAAATCAGAAGACTCCATTACTGCAGACCTGGTCAATAAAAAAGCTTTTTTATACAATAAAGCAGAAGTGTATTACCAGGATATGATTTTAAAAGCAGGCTACATAGAAATTGATTTTGAAAAAAAACTGGTGGTAGCAACCGGTATACGCGACTCTACAGGAAAAACAGTACAACGTCCGGTATTTGAACAAGGTGATCAGAAATTTACTGCGGGTGAAATCACGTACAATTTTGAGAGTAAAAAAGGTAAAATAAAGGATGTCATTACTCAGCAGGGAGAAGGGTACATTCACGGTACGGATATTAAAAAAGATACCAGCAATATGTATTATGTTGCAAGAGGCAGATATACCACCTGTGATCTGGAAGACGATCCTCACTATTATCTACAGGCAAAAAAAATTAAAGTTATTCCCGATAATAAAATCATTACCGGGCCGGCCGAATTGTACATTGCAGATGTGCCCAC
>CAZMRM010000424.1:0-3286 GCA_964568515.1 uncultured Chitinophaga sp.
GAAAAATTAAAGTATCCCAATCCCATACTGGCTGTTCCTTTTACTATTTTCACACCCATGTTCTTTATGCTTATGTTTTCGAGCATGACAGAAGTGCTGTTTGCATTTGTAGTGGTCGTATCGGTTTATTTGTTTTTAAGGACAAGTTATGTGTCTTCTGCTATTGTTATTTCCTTTTTACCTTTTGCACGTACAGAAGGCATTGTCATCATCCCCTGTTTGTTTCTGGCATTCATCTACGTAAAACAATATAAAGCCATACTTTTCCTGATTACAGGAGCCGTTTTCTATACCATTATAGGGGGGATTTACTACAATG
This sequence comes from uncultured Chitinophaga sp., assembly GCA_964568515.1. GTDB lineage: Bacteria > Bacteroidota > Bacteroidia > 2-12-FULL-35-15 > 2-12-FULL-35-15 > 2-12-FULL-35-15. The sequence continues at coordinate 320 of CAZMRM010000424.1, forward strand.
ATTTTTTATGGCTGATCACGAAGATGCCCTATGGCAATGCGAGTGGTATTTATGGACACGGAGGGCCTTTTGATTTTATTATGGCCTATAATGAAATTACAGGTGCAATTATAAGTGTATTGTTGCTAATCGGTGTATCTTATTTATTCTTCTCTCTGATAAAGGAGAAAAAGAAGAATCAACCGGTGATAGAATTTTTACTGATTTTTTTGCCATTGCTTTCTTATTTGTCCTTTCATTCTTTGTTATGGTGGAAAGGAATGGGAGGATCCTTGGGCTTAACAAGAGTCATGGCTGGCGTTATGCCTCTGGCTGCATTGTTGGCATTAAAAGGCTGGAACACCTTAACAGCAGCTGAATTTTTCTCCTCTGTATGGATAAAAGGAACACTTTCCCTTGTTCTGGTTTTCTTTATTATTAAAACCACAACCGGAATGTATCAAATCCCTGTTCAACTGGATGATGCCGGCAAGGTCATTAAAGAAACAGCAGAATGGTTGAAAGAAAGTGAGTATTATACAAAAAAAATGTATTACTATGATCCTTTGTTTTATACGATGCTGGATATTGATCCCTATGACAATACACGTTTACAAGAACTGGTACCGGATAGGGACAATCCTGATAATGCGATAGCAATTGGTGATCTGGTGCTATGGGATGCGCATTTTAGTCCGAATGAAGGCGGCCTGCCACTTAAACGGATGCAGGAAAATGAACATTTCGAAACAATTAAGGTGTTTAAACCGGAGTATCCTTTTCAGGTATTAGGCGGTTATGATTATGAAATTCATGTTTTTCAAAAAGTAAAATAACAGGAATTATCTTATCCCTTGCCGTGCTTTTTCATAATCTATCGGATCCAGTAAATTCTGAAAATTCGGAACAGGCTGTAATTTACCAAAATTTGCCCAGTACGCTTCTTTGCCCATAGAGTCCCAATGAATAGCTCCCGTGCGATATTGTTCGTTTTGAAAAAGATTAAAGCCGATCAGAAGAAAAATAATGCAGGAAATGATTGTAAAGGCTAGTTTATTTTTCTTCTTCCACAAAAAATATAAAAAAGTTGCCAATGGAACAGACATCAATGCATACGAATCAATCATTACACGTAATCCGAAACCACCTCCGTACCACCAGCACCACCACGAGAAAATAATATAGATGTTCAGTATAAAGAAAATCAATACAGGCCGAAAGAATCCCGGCAATTCTTTTCTTAAAAAGAAAATACCTGTTAATGCAAATGTCATAACAGGGGTATATAAGAGCCAACCTTTCCGATAACTGAAAAATCCATCAATAATCTTGGGATTATTAAAAAAGAAACGATTGGTATCCCCATAACAGTCATAGAAGTAATGGTCTGTTACCAGTTTCCAATACATGCACTGGGGGATCCATATCATAAAAGCAAAGACGGAAATAAAGAGAAGGAATTTATAATTGCTGAAAAGAAACTGGATACGCACTTTGAAATCTTTAAAAGAACAGACATTCCACAAAATGAAGATGAAAACAATAATAACATTGGTGGGACGTGTCAGTGAAATCAAACCGGTTATAAGTCCAATAATGATACTGTACTTGTAAGAAGGCAATTCATACCATTTTAAAGTAAAATAAATAAATGCAGCAACCAGTGAAAAACTGTAAGCATGGCTCATAGTGGGTTCAGTAGTTGTATAGTAATACAAATTTGTTCCAATACCAATGATAAGACAGGTGAATGCAGTAATAACCGGAGGGAAATAGCGCATCAGGACTTTTCGTATAAAGAATAGTCCCATAGCAAAATAAAAAATACAGCTTATGATTAAACCAAAACGATAGGGGACGGAATAACCATTATTTTCATAAGAACTGATCGAAGCAACTAAATGCGAAGCAAAAAAGAACGGAGAGTACATATAAGAAAGGCCACAGCTTGTTAAAAGCACTCTGTTTCCTTCGGGTGTTTTGTTGTACCAGATTTTTGATCTTACCTCTTCAGGAGCATCATCTGCAAATTGAAGCGTAGGATCACCATAAATGAAAGTGGCAGGTAAATAGGCATAATAGGAGATGACATCCCAGGCAATGATTCTTTCTTTATCTTCCCAGTATTTGTATTTAACATTACTGAAAATGACAAAGGAAATAATGATCCAGTTAACGAATTGCGGAATGGAAATTCTTTTGAACATTCAACTATTTTTTTGGATTGGAGCATTCATAAAAACGATACAATGCAAAATGCTTCCCTAATCCGAAATAAGATGCTTTTACATCGTCATAATAGTATTTCAATACCTCTTCAATTTCATCAGCATTGTTCACATGCTCATATTTCATTAATACATTATAATCAAGCCCGTGTTTCATTTTAAATTCCAGTCCGGTGGTCATGCGCCATCCGAGTGTCCATAGCCAGCATCCTTCATTGGGTATGGATACTCTTAATGTTCCGCCTTTGTTGAGCAACTTACAGGTTTTTTCAACAACCTGTGGCAGATCCAAAACATGCTCAAATGTTGCAATTGTTGTTATTCTGTCGTATTTCTGTGTATCACTGATATCATGAATACTATTATAAATGTTTCTGATTTTGCTGAGGTGTTCGGAGTCTTCAAATAATTTTGTAAACGGTTCAACGATATCATAAGGGTATGTTTGCTCATGATCCAGCTGATTTAAGGTGCCTGCACCAATCTCCAGGGTAGATTTATTGCCGGGAGCATTTTTAAGATCAGCAGCCACTTTTTTATGAAGCCAGCCTTCTACTTTTTGTGAAAGAGAGGAAGCCGACGATTCTCCTTTTCTGTTACTTTTATATTGGTTTTCGTAAATTTTTTGATATGTGTCAGGCAGAATGGTCCTTACTTTTGGATATTTTTCAAACATGCTGTTTTGTATATTATATTGAGCAAAATCATCACTTTAATCAATTTTTCGAGGAAAAACAAATATAAAAGTAACAGAAAAGGA
>CAZMRM010000425.1:0-3274 GCA_964568515.1 uncultured Chitinophaga sp.
CTTTACAATACCTGATGGCTTCATTACTCGAATCATCAAATGTATCGCCTACTAAAACCACTTCAATTGATGATTTTCCAAACCATTTCACCTGTTTTACTTTTTGCTGTGGCGTGGTAACAGGCATAAAAATTTTTCCCTGTATATTCAGCTTATTACAAGAGAAAGCAACCCCCTGGGCATGATTTCCTGCACTCGCACAAACTATCCCTCTTCTTTTTTCTTCTTCATCTAAAGAAGACATTTTGTTGTAAGCTCCTCTTAATTTATAAGATCTTACCACTTGCATATCTTCCCGTTTTAGAAAAACGGAAGCATCAAATTCTTCTGATAAGTTCAAACTAAAACTAAGCGGTGTTTTTTCAACAACACCGCTTAATCTTAATTGTGCATCCAGCACATCTTTTATTTCTATGGTTTTCGTTTCTACCATTATTTAGTTGGTCTTAATTTTCTAACAGCAGCACCGGCTTTCCATAATTCCGATTCTCTGATTTCCTTTAATTCCAGCTCTAATTTTTCACGATAGTCGGGTTTGCTTCCTTCTGCAATTACACGTGCTGCTTCTTTACCGGAGGATACGCTGTCATACAATTGTTCAAATACCGGAACGGTTGCATTTCTAAATTTCGATTTCCAGTCCAATGCGCCACGCTGAGCAGTTACAGAGGTGTTGGCATACATCCAGTCCATTCCGTTTTCAGCAACCAGCGGCATCAGGCTTTGTGTTAATTCTTCAACTGTTTCATTGAAGGCTTCTGATGGAGAGTGTCCCATTTTTCTTAACACTGTATATTGTGCTTCAAATAAACCGGCCAATGCACCCATTAAAATACCACGTTCACCAGTCAAATCGGAATATACTTCTTTCTTAAAATCTGTTTCAAACAAATATCCGGATCCAACTCCGATTCCCATGGCCACCACTTTTTCTTTTGCTTTACCAGAAGCATCCTGAAAAATAGCATAGGAAGAATTCAGCCCCTTACCTTCGATAAACAATCTCCTTAAACTGGTTCCACTTCCTTTAGGAGCAACCAATATAACATCTACATCTTTTGGTGGAACAATTCCCGTTTGCTCATTGAATGTAATTCCAAAACCATGAGAGAAATAAAGTGTTTTTCCTTTTGTCAGGTGTTTTTTTACAGTCGGCCATAAAGCAATTTGACCGGCATCTGATAATAAGTAAGCAATGATTGTCGCCTTTTCCAAAGCTTCTTCAATTCCAAAAAGATCTTTTCCTTCTACCCAGCCATCTTTCTTTGCTTTCTCCCATGTCTTGCTATCCTTACGTTGTCCGACAATAACATTGAATCCGTTATCTTTCATATTCAATGCCTGTCCAGGTCCTTGAACACCATATCCGATTACAGCAATAGTTTCATTTTTTAATACTTCTTTTGCTTTACTAAGAGGAAATTCTTCGCGTGTGATTACATCTTCCAATACACCGCCAAAATCGATTTTTGCCATTTTTTCTGTTTTTTTTGTTTATAGATATGATTATTAATTGCGTTCTAATTCAAACTCCGGTAAATAAGCACTCAGGCTTTTCATGTTTTTTTCCAGCGCCACCCTTCCGGATCTCACAAATTCAATGATTCCAAAAGGTTTTAGTTCTTCAAATGATTCAAGGATCTCTTTTTCTGTTCCGTTTTTTTCAACGATTACATATTCCTCATCCAGGAGCTGCACTTTCGATCCTATTTTATGCAATACTTCATGCAGGGAAGATCCCAATTCCAATGTTTTTGTAGATACTTTGAATAAGGCTGTTTCTGAAACCACCAGATCATCACTTTCATATCCGTATACAACAAATACTTCGATCAGTTTGCGAATCTGTTTCACCAGGTTTTCTACCGTTTCACGATCCGAGATTAATGTAATTGTGTGTCTTGACATTCCTTTTCTTTCTGTTTCCGAGATGGTGATGCTTTCTATGTTCAATCTTCTTCGGGAGAACAAGGCAGTTAACTTATTCAGCAAACCTATTCTGTTTTCAGAGAAAACAGAGATCGTATATGTTTTTTTTGTTTTCATTTTTAAATTATTCTAAACGCATTTCACTTACACCTGAGCCACTTGCTACCATCGGAAATACATTGTGTTGTTTTAAAACTGTTACATCTAACAAGTAAGGGGTGGTTGCCTTTAGCATTCTGTCAAGTGCCTGTTCCAACTCCTCACGCGTGTTCACCTTTTCTCCATCCACGTCAAATCCTTTTGATATGGCTACAAAATCCGGGTTTTGCAACTCAACAAATGAATAGCGATTGTTAAAAAACAATTCCTGCCATTGTCTTACCATACCCAGATAATTATTATTCAGTATGACAATTTTAACCGGCAATTTGCTTTGTGCGATGGTACCCAGTTCCTGCAAGGTCATTTGAAAACAACCGTCTCCGATTACAGCAATTGCTTCACGCTTCGGGTTGGCTACCTTTACACCAAATGCAGCAGGCAGTGCAAATCCCATTGTTCCCATTCCTCCGGAAGTAACCCACCCGTCTGTTTGGGCAAAATTATAATAGCGAGCAGCGATCATCTGATGTTGTCCTACATCGGCGATCACCGTTGCAGTGCCTTTTGTTTTTTCTGATAACATATGGATCACCTCTCCCATGGTTATTGCTCCACCGGCATGAGGCTGAATCTCTTTTTTAACAACCTTTTCATACTCAAGTTTATTCAATTCCTTGAACTGGTTGAGCCATTCTTTATGTTCCTTTTTATCCACTCTGGGAAGTAATTCTTTCAGCACTTCTTTTGCATCTCCGATAATGGGTGCATCTGCTTTAATAATTTTATTTATTTCTGCAGGATCAATATCAATATGAACCACTTTGGCATTCAATGCAAACTTGGAAAGCTCACCGGTTACACGGTCATCAAAACGCATCCCTAATCCGATGATTAAATCGGCTTCATTTATCAATACATTGCTTCCATAATTGCCATGCATACCAAGCATTCCAACATATTGCGGATGCTCTACAGGAAAAGCAGAGAGTCCAAGTAATGTGGAAGCTACAGGGATACCTGTTTTTTCTGCGAATTCTTTTAATTCTGCTTCTGCTTTTGCTATTAACACGCCGTGTCCAACAAACAAATACGGTTTTTTTGCTGCATTTATCAATTCGGCAGCAGTAACCACCTGATCCGGTTTAGGAACAAGGCGGGGATGGTAATTGGCAAGTTGCTTGCATTTTTTATAGGAAAATGGGGTACTCATTTTATCCTGTTGTGCATTTTTGGTAACATCGAT
>CAZMRM010000426.1:0-3271 GCA_964568515.1 uncultured Chitinophaga sp.
AGGGATATCATTCACCAGAAAAGGATAACCGTTTTCGATCAGGTAATTGCAGCTGCCGTCCATTTCCAATGCAATTTTTTCGGCTAATGCTTTCATTTTTACTTTTGCTTCCTTTCTCCATTCTTCATTCATGGTACGAAAGGTTCCTTCTATGTACACCTCATCCGGTATAACATTCGTGGCGCCATTGCCAATGATTTTACCGAATGCAAGTACTGTAGGTGCAGGCTGTTCCTGCTGCATGAACTCTTTGTTCAGTTCCAGCAAAATGCGGGATGCAATGAATAGCGGATTATTATAATCCCTGGGCATTGCGGCATGGCCTCCTTTACCTTTTACAGTAATGTATATTTCATCTGTACTGGCCATATACATGCCATTACGAAAACCAACTTTGCCGGCTTCCATAGCCGGAAAAACATGCTGACCAAAAATGCTTTGTGTATGTGGATTTTCCAGGACTCCTTCTTCAATCATTAAGGAGGCACCACCGGGTAATTTTTCTTCACCAGGCTGAAAAAGAAGTTTAACGGTACCTTCAAATTCATTTTTTAATTCACTCAGTATTTTTGCTGCACCTAAGAGCGAGGCACTGTGTACATCATGTCCGCAGGCATGCATCACCCCTTCATTTTTTGATTTATATTCACAGGCATTGGCTTCGAGTATGGGCAATGCATCCAGGTCGGCACGCAATGCAATTACTTTTTTAGAAGGATTCCTGCCTTCAATAATGCCAACAATTCCTGTTTTAACTATACCTGGTGTAAAAGGAATTTGATAGGCTTTTAGTTTAGAAGCGATGTATTCTGCTGTTTTATATTCTTCAAAAGATAATTCAGGATTCGCATGGATGTGCCTTCTGATTTCTGTGATTTCTGCCAGGTAACTGGTGGCAGCTTTCTGTATTTTCGATTTAAGTTGTGAAGACATACATTATTTAAATAAAATCATTTTTAAGGATATAGCGAACAGGAGAATACCGAATATTTTTTTTACGGTGTGCTCATCCAGTCCAATGGTGATTTTTGAACCAACAAAGCCACCTACTAAAAAAGCGAGAGCAATAATAAGTGTAGCCTGTACATCTACAAGTCCCTGTTTATAATATGCATAAACAGCCAAGGCACCGACAGGCAATAATAAGACAGCTAATGATGTTCCCTGGGCCTGATGCTGGCTCATGGATAAAAAATAAACCAGTGCCGGCACAATTACGATGCCTCCACCTATTCCTACAATACCACTTAATATACCTGCTGCAAGCCCAATACAGAGCAAAATGATAATAGTTGTCATGGATGAAGTGGAATTTTTTTTCAAGAAAAACAGTTTGTTAGTACAATTAAAAATCCAGGGTAAATGATAAATACCAAAGTGGTTTCAATACAATACCATCCTGTACTCCCCAGGCACGGTCCAAACGGATGAAGTATCCAAAAATACGGCTTCTGAGTCCCCATCCATATCCGCCAACCAATGGATTGTGTTGTGTATTTAATGTGATCAAATACGGTGTTTGATTGTTCCCGATAATTTTTGTGTTCAATGAATTATCACTTGAATAAGGGGAGTAACCTGTCCATGCAGTGCCAATATCACCAAAGGTAATAATTTGAAAATTCTGAATAAAATCGGAGCGTATCGGGCGTTTAAAGAAATATTTGAAAATAGGAAAACGAACCTCGCTATTAATCACGGCAAAGCTATTTCCGTTTCTTACATTCTGGTAAAAGCCCCTCATTGGCGTAGCAATCGTTTGGTACGCATAATTTTGATCAGTAGCAATATTGGTCGTATTATCGAAACGTGGTCCAAACCAATTATCGACACCACCCATATAATAAATCAGTTTTTTATTTCCGAAAGAAGTGCTGGCAGCAAAGCGGTTGGCCCAGATCAGATCACGGTGTATTTTTTTATAATACCTCGCATCAAAACCCAATACAAAAAAGTCGGTCTTTGCCTGATCAATCTGACGATAGTATTCTCCAAACAATTTAGCACGAATACCATTGTATAAATTCAATCCACGTTGAATGGTATTGTCAAATACGTACTCCAGTTTTAAATTGCCCCAGTTCTCATAATTATGCGGTCTTTGAAGATTAACATCATCGGTTGTCAGATAAACAATGCGGTCGTTCCTGTACCCCAGTGTTCCACGTAAACCGGCTACTTCACTAAAAGGTAATTTTAAAATGTATTTTGCTTCATTGGTCTGCACTTTTATCAAGGCACTATTATCAGATGCAATGTTCAGCAGTGTTTGACGATGCAGTACGATCTGGCGATCCAGGTGGTGAAGGCGGTTCTCATAACTCAGGTAATATTCGTTTCCGCTTAAGTCCACAGAAAAACGCATGGCTCCAACGATACGATAATCTTCAAACAAATCGCTGATACCGATCTTAAACAAACCATTCAGACCGGGATTTAAATAGATAGGAGAACCTCCTCCGGTAAATTTCTGGTAACCTGAATTAAGGAAGGAATTATCGATCTGGGAAACCACATAATCAACAGAATAATTCAGGTTGTAATTTCGTTGGCGTCCCAATTGAAACTCATCCGAAAGTTTACGTTTTGTTGAATCCGCAACTTCCTCATTCTTTCTTTCTCTTTTCTGTTCGCCATCAAAGGTGTAATCATTGATATCCACTGTCGTAGAATCCTTTTGCACCGGTTCAGGATCTGCAATATTGATCACCTGTTTCACATTTTCGGCCTGGGGTGTTTGTGTAAGCAGCTTATTTTTTTCATTTGCTTCGCTTATCTCTTTTGTCTCCAGCTTATTTTTATAATCACGATAAGAAGTATTTTTCAGATTAAGAGAGCCAATGGTTTCTACTTTTGCAAGGGGTGATACAAACATTTTATACATGCCATTCTCAAAAATGACCTCTGTATACTTATTGGCTTTTACATTTATATCCTGTTCGATAATATTGCGTGAGTAGTTTGTAACCGGTTTGGAGCTCACCGCAATCCGGTAATGTGCAGCAGTATCCACAAATGCAATAACACTGTCGAATCGTGCAATGTAGCGGTTACGAATGCCATTGGCATCACTCAAATAAGAGATATGTGTTTCGTCATAACCTGATGGGTAACGCTCATCCAGGTAGGGTGTATTGGTCACACGGATCAGTTCGGGAGATTTGGTCTGATAATCAAATGCAAACAAATCCTGGTGATGTTGCTTGTCAAGAGCCTTGCGTTTAGGATCAAAAAACAAAGAGTCATTCGGACGATTGGATGCAAAAACGAT
>CAZMRM010000427.1:0-3269 GCA_964568515.1 uncultured Chitinophaga sp.
TAAACATAACACCTACAAAAATCATATTGGTAGAAAGAAGCCCTAATACACTTACGGCAATGTTGAGTGCTTTTTTATCCGCAAGCATGCGTTGTATAAAGAACAGAGGTAGATAAAGAGCAGCAAAAAGTGTGATACCGATTACTAATAAAGGCCCACTACCTGGCCAATAGAGTAGTTTAAATAAGGTTGCTACAGAAATAATAAACAAAATAAAAGTGCCAATAATAATAATTGCTTTTTTCATAGGGTTGTTTGTTAGTTCAGTTAAAGATAGGATAATAATGATTAATCCATAAAAGTCATTATCATAACAAATCGGTAATACTCACAAAATATTACCTTGCCATCTTGCGCCCGATTATAATTGAAATAGCCATGAAAAAAATTATTAGCTGCTGTATTGTTATTTTATTTTGCATTACATCTTTTGCACAAATTCGGATTACAGAATATATGTACTCGGGTACCAACGGAGAATTTATAGAATTTACAAATATCGGGACCACCGCTATTGATATGAACGGTTGGAGCCAGGATGACAATAACCGTACGCCGGGTGTACATAACCTTAGCGGGTTTGGAACCGTTCAACCAGGCGAGTCCGTGATCCTGACAGAGAGCGCTGCCTCCACATTCAGAAATGCATGGGGGTTATGTGCAGGAATTAAAATAATAGGTGGGTACAGTAATGATAATTTAGGTCGCTCAGATGAAATCAATCTATATGATGCATCCAATAATCTCGTAGACCGGTTAACATATAATGATCAAGGTACCGGCTCTGTCAAAGGACCCCGAACAGATACCAAGAGTGCCTGGGTTACTGCTTCCGCAATGGGCGCAAACAATGCTTCCTTATGGACCCTGTCTACTGTAGGTGGAAGCGAAAATGGGTTTACCTCTGCAGGTGGTGATATCGGAAGCCCCGGAAAAAGCACCCGTTCAGTCATGGTTTTCAATCCTTGTGCAAGTGCAGGTGGTTCACCAACTATTGTTATGGATATTAACAATACAAGCAATTACCTTGATGGTGGAACAATCGTTGCTCCTTTAAGTCCTTTTGGTGTTAGTGGTACGCTGAATGACCCTACAGATCCTGCAAAAAACTTGGGAATTCATTTTATTCTCAATGATACGGATACACCAATTACAGGTTTAACAGTTACCTTAACGAGTAGTAATACCGTTGTAGTGCCTTTAGCAAATCTTCAGCTTTCAGGGAGCGGGGCTTCAAGAAATTTAAAAATCGTTCCTGCAACTGTTGGACTTTCAACCATTACACTTACCGTAAGTGATGGAATAAACACTACTTCGTATAAAATTAATTACGCTGCCTCTGCCGCTTCTTCGGATCCTAACCATACCGTGTGGGCAACAGGCATGTCAGATGCTTCTGCAGCCATTGCATTGGATGATGATTATTATATTGCCGGAGATGATGAATTAAACACATTAAATGTTTATTCAAGAACTTCTTCTGGTTTGCCATTTAAAACGTATGACTATACTTCCAGCTTAAATCTACCCCAACCCAGTAAGCCGGAAATAGATTTGGAAGCAGCTACCAGGAGCATTTCAGTCGGCAACAAAATTTATTGGTTAGGTTCACTCAGCAATGGAAAAGAGCCGTTTGATAATAAGCCGAACCGCAATCGTTTATTTGCGACAACTATTACAGGCACAGGTGCAAGTACAGCTTTCACTTTTTCGGGTTATTATGATAATTTAAGGGCCAGCTTAATTAACTGGGGTGATATTCATGGCTATAACTTTACTGCAAGTGCTGCAGCGGGTATTGATTCGAAAGCAATTAATGGGTTTGCTGCAGAAGGCATGGTATTCGGTCCGGATAATACAACATTATACATAGGTCTCAGAGCACCCCTTGTACCTACTGCTAATCGCACTAAGGCAGTCATTGCCCCTATTGTTAATTTTGAAACCTGGTTCAATAACGGTTCTCCATCGGGTAATCCAATATTTGATTCTCCTATTGAATTAAATCTTGGTGGCAGAGGCATTCGTGATCTCATCCGATTATCCAATGGAACATACATAATCATTGCAGGCAATTATGGAGATGGTGCCGTTAATACCGTTATTTATAAATGGTCAGGAAATAAAGCAGATGTACCTGTTCCTGTTACTAATCCGGCATTATCTTCCTTAAATGCTGAAGGAGTGATGCCGATAAATGCTGCAGGACAGTTATCTACAGAACAATTACAAATCATAACAGATAAAGGAGCAGATATTTTGTATAACGATGGAACAGAAGCAAAGGATCTCAGTGATCTTAACTTGAGAAAATTTCAGTTGGAAACAATAACGAACCTTGATCTCCATATGTGTGAGCCTACGGCATCAACACATATACAAACAGCTTGTAATGATTTTACATGGAATGGTACAACCTATACGCAATCGGGGATATACAAAGATACTACTATGAATGTAGCAGGTTGTGATTCCGTCATCATTTTACAACTAACCATTGTTTTAGATCCTACTGCAATTATAACTGCATCCGGCCCAACTACATTTTGTCCTGGCGACTCTGTGGTTTTAACCACAACGGCTGATCTGAATTCCTATACATGGTCAACCGGAGAGCAAACAAGATCCATTGTTATTCATACTGCAGGAAGTTATTCTGTTCAGGTTTCTAATGGTTTTTGTCCTGTAATTACTTCCGATACAGTCACTGTCACCCTTAATATTATACAAGGAGATTCCAATTCAGATGGGATAGTCAGTGTGGCTGATTTAAACGAGTTAATTTCTTTGTTTGGCCAAAATTGCAATTGTACATCGGATAGTAATGGTGATGGGAAAGTTAGCACAATTGATTTGAACTTGATTTTAGCGAATTATGGACGTGTTTGTAATGAAGAAAATGGATTGAATAACTAAGATCACCCCGCCCATCCTTCCCTATCCAGGCTTCTGTATTGTATGGCTTCTGCCAGGTGTGTTGCTTCTATTTTTTCGGAAGCATTCAAATCGGCTATTGTTCGTGCTACTTTTAATATACGATCATAGGCTCTTGCTGATAAGCCCAAACGTTCCATGGCCGTTTTTAAAAGTTCGGTACCTGTTTCGTCAATCCGGCATAGCTCCCTAAGCTGTTTAGAACCCATTTGTGCATTGCAATGAATACCTTCATTTTGATAATATCTTTTTTCCTGTACCTCCCTGGCCATTACCACCCGCTCTCGTACTTTATGACTCTTCTCGGAAATTCTTTCCTGAGACAATTCTTTAAA
>CAZMRM010000428.1:0-3261 GCA_964568515.1 uncultured Chitinophaga sp.
CCAAAACACCGTTGGTAACAGCCATTGACCTTGTCCGGAAAATGGTTGGATTTTATCCGATCGAAGCTTCGTTAACGATTGTGCAGGAAGATCTGCTGAAAGGAAAACCTCTTCACCTCAGCCTGGCCAAATTCAGTATTTACAATAAACGGATGATCTCTTTACTGAAAGTAGCAGAAGAAGTGAACCAGCTGGATACCATGTTTGCCAGGCTGTCCAAACAATATTCCGATGAAGTGGAACATCAAACCAGTATATTAGGCAGTCTGATAGAGCCTATCATGATTATCTTCCTGGGGGTGCTGGTGGCTGTGATCCTGGTGGCCATGTATTTACCGCTGTTCCAGATGGGAAGTAAAATGGGTTAAAAACAGAAAAGCGAAACAAGATGTTTCGCTTTTCCGCTGTTTGTTGATTAATTGTTTGTTAGTTATTCATCTAACTTAAATAGTTACTAAGGCAAATATACCCTGTTCTCCTTTCAGTACCATCATGCTGAACGAAGTATTTAGTTAAAGGCGGATTTGGGATGATTATCGGTAGATACAGCTTAAGAAAGGAGAGGTTTTGTGCTCCTCCAAATCATAACCTTTTCTTTACAAAATCATAAACATTCCTTTCCGCTTTTCTCATCATAATTGCATTGTTTTGCAGGGTTATCAAACCGAAGATAACTTTTAGTTATGATTTCATTTTTCCATACCTACCCTTTTACATTTCTTAACCACTACAGAATTCATGAATCTTCAATCAGGTCAAAAAACGTTAGTGACGTTTTTATCCATAGCTATTTATTTTTGTTCCCATGCACAAAATGAACCGGTTTCACAGGCTGCTAATTCCATGGTGGACCTGTTAACGGGAGACTTTAATTATTCATTGCCGGTTATGAATGTTCCGGGTCCGAATGGAGAACATGTTCCTGTTTCCATTCATTATCATGGAGGTATCCGCATGGATGAAGAAGCCTCCTGGATTGGTCTGGGCTGGAGTTACAATCCCGGTGAAATCACACGTGACCTGAGAGGAGTGCCGGACGACTGGAATAACAAAACGGTTTCAACATTGGTTGTAGAGCCTTCCCAGTTCCCTTCTACTTCGACTACAGATTTTTATGGTCCCTTGTATTATGGAAATTGTCCGACAACCAATACCGGCAAAAAAATGGATGTTGCCTCTTCTTCCTATCTCCTGACCGAGAATCATACCTTCTCCTTTCCTGATTACGATAAATTGCATGTTTCCGGCCCCGGCATTTCCGGAACCATGTCGGCACGTATATTCTCATTCGGTGCTTTTTACCTTGGAGATTTTGGATCGTATCATAATAACAGCATAGAACAGCCCCTTTTCCCAAACCCTTCCTTAAAACGCACTCATTTTTATTTTGAGGATGAGATCAATGCCAGTGCCAACGAAACGTATTCGGCAAGTGTATATTCTTCTGCCACAAACAGGATTTACACCGGTAACTGCATCGAATATTTTACCAATAACGAGATCAATACCAATTACACCAGCCTGGTAAGCAATGGCTTTCTGGATTACCGGGTAATTACAGGAAACAGAAGACCGGCCGGTGAATTTGACGGAGAGGGTATTGGCGCGTTTCAGATCACTTCAGCATCCGGAATGGTCTATCACTATTCACTTCCTGTTTACACCTTAGAATCCGAGAAAGTTTCTTCATTCGAACTCCGGCCCGATGCCATTAATTATGATTATGACAATACCGTGGAACTGCAACGGGTTGTCAAATCCTCAAAATATGCTGTTTCCTGGAAACTTACTGCTGTAACAGGACCCGACTATAAAGACATCAACAGCAATGGCATAGCCGATCCGGGAGATACAGGTTACTGGATCGCTTATAATTATGGAAAATGGACCAATGATTTTAACTGGAGGGTTCCGTTTTTTAACTACAGGCAAAATGCTTATGATAAACGCACGGTCACCAATTTTTCCTATTATGACCTGTCCTATCAGACACTCAGGCAACAGGCTTTGATCAGCGATGGCCATACGCAACGTTATTATCTGAATTCCATTCAGACCGGAACACATACCGCTTATTTCATTAAAGAAGTAAGAGCCGATAACCATGCGGTGAAAGAAGACGATAATGGAATAGCTCCTTCCCTGAGATTGTCGAAGATTGTATTGGTGAGAAATGAAAATATACCCCTGTTTACCAATAGCGCCACGCTTCCTTCCGATACGCGTTTCCTTATTCAGAATACCGGTTGTACAGAAGCGAACATCCGGCCGCATATCGGAAATTACAATGCCAACAGCGAAAACATAAAAAGGAATTCACTCAGCATTGTTGAATTCACAGCAGATTACAGCCTCTGTAAAATGGTGTATAACAACATCAATAATACGTTTACAACAAGTGTCATCAACTTCAGGGAACCATCCGGCCCTGCAACCGAAATCTATTCGGAGCTCTACAAAAAATTTGATCCTGTGAATGGCATTGCTACGTCTACCAATCCTTCCAACAGTGGTAAATTAACATTAACGGCGCTGAGAATATTCGGACCCAATTACCAGTCCATCTCTCCTTCCTATCTTTTTGATTACGGTCAGGCCGATGTGACCAAAAACCCCAACTACAGCATGTTTAAAAGTGATTACAATCACGATGTCCGTGGTAAATACACCACCCTTGGAAGCACCGGTTCCTGTCAATATGTGGATGCCTGGTCGTTGCGGAAAATCACCACGCCTCTTGGAGGAGAAATTTTGATCGGTTACGAATCGGATAAATATGAGAAAGCAAATTATGGTGGTGCCAGCGGAGCATACGTGTCGCCGGTAGTAACTTTTTTAATAAAGGATGTTACCTTTTCGGGAATCACAACACAAAAAATAGGGGTACACAAAGAGGTCAGCAATTTTATTAATCTGCCAGGTATTCTCAGAAGAAAGATACGTTTGCCCTATACGGTTACTACTTCTGCTTCGGGGTGTGGGCCTTTTTTAGGAACCGCTACAAAAGATTCCTGTTCTACCGGATGCGGCGGATGGACAGCATTTACAACCACTTCCGGCTCCACCACAACTACCCAGCAGTTTAATTTTGCAAGTACCTATGGTCCCACCGGATGCGCTGTACCTTCCGGTGTTAACAAAACCCTGTCGTATATACCGGGTGCAAATATCAATGGCAATGGTCAGGGCTGGGGATATGTCAGTTTAACCATGCCCTATATGTATGGCGGGGGAGTAAGAGTACAGCAAATTACGTTTCGT
>CAZMRM010000429.1:0-647 GCA_964568515.1 uncultured Chitinophaga sp.
CCCCTGGGCACCTGTTCCTGCTCCCTGGCCGAACGGATCAGAAAGTACAAAGGAGCTGAGAACGTTTGTGACAAATAAGATCATTCGTAAGAGCGGTATCCTGAATACCACTACGGCTACAGACGGACAGTCGGTGGTGAGAACAGAAAACAAATTATTTGATGTCCAAACCGGCCGGCCTTTGTTAACCGTTGTCACCAATAATTTTGATAACCCGGTATACGACTATGCACATCCTGCTCACTGGGAGTATGATGGTATGGGAGCAGCAGCGCGTAATGCCGGGTTTAAATTTTATGCAAAAATCAAAGATGTAAACACAACAACACATGCGTTTACCATTAAGAATGAATATGTAAATTCTTCAAGCAGTTTATCAACTGCCGTAACAAAACGGCCTGATCTTTTTGGAATCAATAAAGATGAATTTCAGGATATTGTACATCCCGGTGATGAGCTCATTATTCAGAAAGTTGGCGGTACTACAAAATACAAAGCCACTTTGCTTGCTAACGACAGGGCAGAGACCTGTGTGTCCGGCAGCACCAGCGAGGTAAAATTTCATTATGCGGATGCAGGCATGAGCATCAATGCCAACGACCAGTTTTTGTTTACTGTGGTACGTTCCGGTCGCAGAAACAACCTGA
>CAZMRM010000429.1:657-3000 GCA_964568515.1 uncultured Chitinophaga sp.
ATCACGGCATTGCAGGATCCCACGGATAATGCAAACAGGGAGGCACATCTTGCTTCCAATGGCTACGTTTGTGTGGCACAAGAGCTGGTGGATTTCCTGAATAATGTAGTGGCAAACAACCCTGCCGGTGATATCCTGCCCGATAATGAAACAATTCCGATCTCTGCCAGCCAGTATCCTGTGTTGGGAAATATATTCAAACAGGTCTCCATCACATCTTCAAACACTGGATGTAACTTTTCACTCGGACTCGTCGAAACCAGCGGAGCAATTTTTCATCTTACTTTTACCTATATAAATAATTCAGGAGATTGTTCAACAGTTACCTGTTACTGCGTGGCAGCAAACGCTACCGGTTTGCATTTCGAAGTGTACCCATCGAATTGCGGAATGATTTCGACCAGCAATAACGGATCAATAATTACCACCCTGGACTGCCTGAAAAATGTTGTTACGTCCTACTATACAAAAATCAGGGATGTAATCAATTCCACCTCTGTTACCTTCAGGGATTTTAATAATCATGATCAGCAGCCGGTTTTAACGGATGCGAATTTGTATGCTACTGGAAAACTAGGCATCTGGAAACCGTTTGTAAATTATTATTACAAAGATGAACGGGTGAATCAGCGGTTGAGCGGATCTGTGAAACTGGATCACGATGGAGTGTACAAAGGAAAGAACGCCAATCCGTTGATCAATGAGTTTTATCTCTTCAGCTGGAAGCCAACACTGAAATATCCGGCTGCTGATAACTGGACCTATGCAGGATCTGTTTCGCAGTTTGATAAACATCACAATACCGTTGAAACGAGGGATATCAAAAACATCTATTCCGGCACGCAATACGCATATAACGGACAGTTGCCGGTTATTAAGGCAGGCAATGCCAGAAAAAATGAGTTGTTTTTCGAAAGCTTTGAAGAGAGTGCCTCGGAATTGTATACGAACCTTCCATCCTCCACTTTATCAGTTTCCAATGTTGCACACAGTGGCAAAAAGAGCCTGTATGTAACCACTGGCGGTATTGAGTTGCAGAAGTTTAAACCCCTTGCTTACGGAACCTATGTCATCAGCCTGTGGACCAGTAAAAACGCCCAACCGGTTACTTATGCCGGTACAAGCGAGGACATGGGCATAATAGTGATCGGCTACAATGCGGCAGGAACACCGGTTTACGCTTCCGATCTCATCCGTCCGTCAGGAAATGTGATTGATAAATGGCAACAAATCACTGGTGTTTTTAGCACACCGGGAAACATTGTAAAAATTGCCATCCAGTTTAAAGTGGCACCGGATGGTAATCCGGGCGCCGCCGTCCCTGCTTATTTTGATGACATCCGTATCATTCCGTTCAATGCTACTGCAAGTACTTCGGTTTATGACCCCTATACTTTCAGATTGGTTTCCACACTGGATGATGATCATTTTGCAACCTATTACAATTATAATGAAGAAGGAAAATTATTCATGATGAAAAAGGAGACGGAAGCAGGAGTAAAAACAATTTCAGAAACAAGAACACACATCAAAGAATAATGAAAAAATCATTTTTTAGCTGCCTTTGCATGGTGATACTTTCAACGAATCTGGTTGCCCAGGATTTTAACGAGGATTATAAAAAAGTGCAAAGGAAGTATGCACAACTGAATAACTTTTATTGTGAGATAAGGGTCAGTATGTTTGAACATGCTGATTCCCCTGAACCGGAGGAAATAATGATGACCCTTCTGAAAAAGAAAGGTGACGAGTATTTGTATGAAACAAAGGAGAATATTTTTCTTACCAATGAAAGATGCATACTGAACGTTGATAAGCAGCAAAAACGATTGATCTATACAGTAAAAGAAAAGAGAAAAGAAAGTGCAGCTCCTGACAAGTCATTGACAGCTATGATGGATAGTTTGTTGAAAAAAAATGATTCGGTTATCTATGAGGGTATGAGCCAGGGTAGAAAAAAATATGTTGTATATGCTTATTCATCCTCCATTATCAGATCCGAAATATATATTGATGATCAGATGCAGTTATGTTCAAGGTTGGTATACCATTATAAACCGGGTAAACTTAACAACTCTGAAAAGGTGATCATTGACTATGAAAAAATAAATACATCGCCTGTTTTTACACAGGAGGATTTTTCTGAAAAAAAATATGCCGTATACAATGGAAAGGTGTTAAAATCTACACGAGCATACGCTGACTATAAAACAACAGTTATTGATCCGGAGAACAAAGAATGATCGATACAACAACAAACGAATACAAACAAACAACATATTCTGTTATGCAAAAAGGATTTCATACATTAAAAAAAACCGGGATTAAAAACCTTTGCTGTAT
>CAZMRM010000429.1:3019-3249 GCA_964568515.1 uncultured Chitinophaga sp.
CCTGATGAAGTTGCCAATCCTACTTTGTACAAAGCAAAAAGAAAGCACCAGGTGAGACTTAAATATACCAGGGACAGCAGAACGGATTTAGCAAATACCTGGTCGTTAAGTGTTGACTACCGTATTTTTGCCACTACTGATCCCGGAGTTTATGAAGAAGGAACAGTGACCATTGTATACAATCCCGGGGGAGCTGCATTTGTTTATGAATCCTTAAAAGAACATACCGG
>CAZMRM010000430.1:0-1062 GCA_964568515.1 uncultured Chitinophaga sp.
GCTGCAACCTACACACCCGGTAAAGCAGACGAAACAGCAGGAAAAGTGATTCTGACTTTTACAAGTAATGATCCTCCGGGGCCCTGTACAGCTGTTTCTGATACCATGTCCATTTCCATCATCCAATTACCAAAAGCAATTGCCGGTGATGGTGGCGACATCTGTGCAGGCAAATCCATTTCCCTGAAAGGTGCTATCCTGAATGCCAGCCAAGGCACCTGGAGTGGTGGAAATGGAACGTATGATAAAAATAACAAACAGTTAAATGCGATCTATTCTCCATCTGCAGATGAGATAACTGCTGAAAAAGTGACCTTAACATTAACTACAGATAGCATTGCGTATTGCCCTGTACATAAATCAACTGTAACTTATTTTATAAATCCGGTTCCTGTTATTAATTTTTCAGTGGATATACCATCTGCCTGTCCCCCGCACTGTGTCAACTTTTTCGATTCAACTACAGCCGGAAGCAGCACAATTGTAAAGTGGGAATGGAACTTTAGCCAGCCACCTTTATCAGCTGTTAAAGATCCAAAAGGAATTTGCTTTCCAACACCGGGAACTTATGATGTAACATTAACGGCAACAACAAATAAAGCGTGCAGTGCCAATCTTAAAAAAGACAAATACATACTGACCTACCCTGCTCCTGATGCCGAGTTTACAGCCGATCCATTTAAAGTATCACTTTATGATCCATCCATCCAGTTTTATGATCAATCCACCACCACCATCAAAACATGGATCTGGAACCTCGGGGATGGTACAATCATTTCTCCAAACAAACAGCACCCATTTCATAAATACGATGTTGGTGTGTCAGGAATATATGATGTACATCTGAAAGTAATTAATGAATTTGGCTGTGTTGACACGGTGATGCATCCGGTTGAAGTATTGCCTGAATTTGCATTCTACATTCCCAATGCATTTACTCCTACTCAGAGCGAAGGTGTAAATGATACCTTCTACGGAAAAGGGGTGGGTATCATTGACTATCACATCTGGATCTTTGATCGATGGGGCAATATGGTATTTGATACGACAGATATCAATGTG
>CAZMRM010000430.1:1072-3238 GCA_964568515.1 uncultured Chitinophaga sp.
GAAAAGGCAATGGGGGGCAGGATATTGCACAAAAGGATGTGTATGTTTGGAAAGTAAAACTGAAAGATATTTTTGGTAAAAAACATGAATACATTGGCACGGTAACCCTTGTTAAATAACAAGATTGTTGATTTCTTGTTGATTATAATCAATAACATTTCAAAAAATAATTAATTAATTAAATTATATTTATGCGCTCATTTTGAGGTACATTACATCCTGGCTCTCTTTTACAAACATATTCTTGCAAATATGATTTTCAGAAGAGTTGCACCTACGCGAAAGTTTTTTTCTTTAGAAAAATTATTTTTTTTATCATTCATCATCATCTCCCTAAATATCTTTGCACAAGGAAATTGTGGTAATCTAGGATTCGAGGAAGGCACTACGAATGGCTGGATCTGCCGTTCGGGAACGTTTGGAGGAACGATCACCTCCGGAAACTGTGCAGACAATGTACTGGCTGTTTCTCTTACAAAAACGGGATGTTTAAGCGGAGGAACCGATGATACCAATGAACCTCCGGGAGGACAAGAGGACAGATACAGACACACGATCATGTCCAGACAGGGTGCTACTGATCCTAACTCCCTGGGAAATGTGACTTATGTTGCTCCGGCATCCATGTTTCCTTCCGGAGTCAATAAATATTCTTTCAGAATCGGAAATGCTGTTGGCACAAAAAACGGGGGTGATCTGGCATTCGCAGAATCCATAAAATACACATTTAAGGTAACAAAAGAAAATGCCGGTCTGACCTATCTTTATTCTGCTTTTCTGAATGATCCTAACCACCCGAGAGCAGAGGCACCACGTTTCGAAATAAAAATTACTATTGTAAAAAATGGTAAGGATGAGTTGATTGATTGCGGTTACTACCAGGTAGAGGCTGGCGGAACCGGTGCCGAATTTCATAACGGAAAATCAACAGGAAATGCTACCTGGAAATATACCAACTGGACAAAAGTAGGTCTTGATTTATCCGGCTATATGAATCAGGATGTGACCATAGAATTTACAACAGCCGACTGTTATCCAAGTACTCCCAATTTATTAGATAAAACAAAATGTACCTGGAGCTCCGGTGAACACTCTGCTTATGCTTATATAGATCTTTATTGTACGCCTGTTGAGATCATATCTCCCCCTGTATGTGCAAACCAGGCAAGTGTTGAATTATGCGCACCTCCGGGGTATGCAAGTTATGAGTGGCCTAAAAATCAACCCGGAATTCAGGCACCTTATGATAAACAATGCGTAACGATTAAAAATCCGAAGTCCGGAACCGTATACACTGTCAATATGAAATCAGTTGCCGGTGGTTGCCCTACTTCCACTAAAATAACTCTGAAAGGATCTGATTTTAATGTGAAAGATGCTGCCGTTTGTAATGGCGGTTCGCCGGTAAAATTATACGCCATACCCACAACCAGCGGAAATTATCATTTTAAATGGGAGCCACAAGTGAACCTGGACTGCTATGATTGCCCAAATCCAACCTTTACACCAGGAACGACGACCACCTACACCGTGACCATGTCCGATTCTGTTATTGCCAATTGTAATCAGGTTAAAGAAGTGAAAATAACAGTTGGCGCCAGTTTTACAGTAGAAACAGCTGATACAGAAATATGTGAAGGTGAAACAGCCACATTAACAGCCACAGGTGCAGAAACATATACCTGGAAAGATCCTGCAGGAGCAACTTATACAGGAGCAACCATAAACGTTACACCTGCTACCACTACTACTTACACGGTTACAGGTTCATCTTCAACAGCCACCTGCCCCGGAAATCCGGATGCTACCGCCACAGTAACGGTAAAAGAAAAACCAATGGTAACAGTAACGGACGTAACGATCTGTCAAGGTCAATCTGCTAAGCTGGATGGTATCATTTCAGGTGGAGGAAGCACAGGTACCTGGAGCGGTGGCTCAGGAAAATTTACACCCAATCGTGCTGCACTTGATGCTACTTATAAGCCAACATCGGATGAAGAAATTAGTGGAACAGTAATACTTACCCTTGATTCGGAAGATCCAGACGGTCCATGTGTAAAGAGCAGCAAATCGATGACCATTACTATTGTACCTCCTGTAACAGCCAGTGCCGGTCCTGATCAAACGATATGTCAGGGAGAAAGTGTTACCCTTGCCGGAGTATTC
>CAZMRM010000431.1:0-3204 GCA_964568515.1 uncultured Chitinophaga sp.
ATTATTTTCACAACGGCTTACAACCAATTTTGGATGGATGCCTTTGAAAGTAATTTTTGTATTATCGGAATTCAGTACATAGCTTGCAATGTGTGAATCAGTGGTAGTATAGGGTGTCAGTGTATTGGGTGAACCGCTGTATGAACCGTAATAATAAGTAGGTGTTACAGCAGGATTGATTTTTAAATACTCATTCATTGTATAATCAAAATCAAAATTGGTAATGCCGAAAGAGTTGAAGCGTTGCACCACTATATAGGTCTCTATATTTTTTGAAGTACCGTTTTGTAAACCGTAATTTCCGGGTCCTGCCACGGTTGTTGTATTGTCCATTGCCCATTCAATGAGTCCTGCATAGGGCAGACAGCCGGCCGGATCGGAATAATTGATCACAAAAGGTTTGGTATCCATATTCACCAGCGGAGGCCCTGTTACATTTAATGTTTGATTCGCCGTGACGGATGTTGGTGCAGGTGTTGACAAGGTATAATTTACAGAAAAGGAATAAACACTGCCTGCACTCAATGATAAAGGCAACTGGTAATCGCTTCCGGTAATGGTACCTCCTGAGGGATAAACGCTGGTAATGGTCGCACTTGATGGCAGATCCAGGTTATACACCAGATTACTGTAAGAGGTGCCTGTTAAGTTCACCACATTGACATACAAAGTGAGCAGGCACTCTTCCGCACATTGTGTATAGTAATTGTTTTCAATGAACGGACGTGGTGTTCCGGTTGTTTCTCCACAGCAGCTTCCGGTAATGGTGGAATTGGTTTGCGTGAAATTCGCTGTTAACGGGCATTCGGGCACCTCTGTGGAAACGGCATTTACTGTAAAGGACTGGTTGTTGGACGCATTGCAGACAATGGGATTGAAATAGATCTGATACTGTTCATAGGAAGAAGTTTGATTGATGAGGATTTCACCCGGATTGGAGGTGGTGGTATAGGTTTGCGGGCTCAATGAATTCCCGTTTCTTTTAAATACACCTGCAATGGTAAACTTTGCTGAATTGTACACATAGGTCACTTTTGTTGGTCCCGATGTATTATAGCCATACACATAAAATGTGTGAAAAAACGGATCTCTGCAATTGTATTCTGAAAATGCCTGATGCACGGCAGACAGCGAGGCACTTCTTTTTTTAATGGTATACACTTTCGAGTCATCATCATAAACAGTAGTACCGGTTGTGTCTGTTAACTGCAATTCGATGGTGTGATTTTTATCTCCGCAGAGATCACCAAGCAGGAACCTTGCAAACTGCAGGTTCAGGCTTCCGATAAAACCGGAACCCGGTGATGTGAACGTGAACCTGATCTTCACCCGTTTTTTCAGACCCAGATCCGCTTCCCTTGTCACAGAGATCACCTGAAAGGCATTGTCAGCAACTACGGCAGGAACCGCCGGTGCCAGCGGAGAAAAATCAAAACCTTGCGGTACAATTACATGCAGGTCACCGGCGAAATTACCCGCACTTTTAAAAGAGATCTGCAGAGGTACATCACGGCTGCTGTTGTCGTTGATGTAATATTCACTTTGTCCTGAAAGTTGTACTTCCTGTGCATGACTTATAAAAATGGTCATCAGCAGAAAAAAGCAACTGGCAAAAAGTTTTAGTTTACGGTTATTCATCATCACCATGGTGCGTTAATTTTTTAAAAATTAGGAATCTGGGGAATGTCTTGACAAGGCACAATTATTTTCTCGATCTCTACCGAACTTCCACCCTCCACCTGAATGCTCCGCCTTCCGGAATGCGCCTGCTCTTCTGTAATTTTATTGCCGAACTGTTTGAAACTAAAATGGTCATCAATACATTGTTCACAATCATAATCCTCGAAATTATCAAAGCCTATTTCTTTGTAGCGTGCATTGGATGCTACCGTTGCAGGCAATGTATTGTTGTATTTATAATCGGCCGAGGAATAACGGCCCAGTGCATCTTTATTCTCCAGTTCAAAACCGAAAGGACTATACAGTGTTACTTCCGAAGTATAGGTCCATTGTCCCTTGTTGATGTTCCATTCTTTACCAAGATAGGGGGTCCAGAAAGGATCGAACCTGGCAAATGTGCCATCCTTACGAATGTTTGTATTCCTGTTTTCATCCGACTGTGTCCGCTCTGTCAGGAAAAGATGTGATCTTTTGGACCGGTAATTTCCTTTTTCTCCGTTCACATATGGATTATTGCTTGCCAGCAGATCTTCACATTCACAGTACCCCGGCCATTCACTTTCAAATTCAACGGCACCAGCATTCAATACATCCGTAAACACCAGCTGATTTCCCTGTATCGGATTGGTTAACGTGGTTACCGTTCCTATGGGTGTGCTTTGCAGGTTCCTTCTGCCCGATCTGACAACTGCTATCCTTGCACCGCTTGCGGAGGAAGCAGGATCTCCGTTCACATCCAGCAGTGTTACCGTATTTGCAGAAACAGCGGTTACCCAATACTTGGCACTCAGGGAGGAAGAAGTGATGAGTACCTCATCCCCCGGTACAAAATAAGCTCCTGCATTTGCAATGGTAACCGATCCGCTTCCGCTGATCGTGATGTTATTGAATTCGGTTCCAAGGTTTTTATACGATTGTCCCATACCATCATATCCCCAATGTGCCGGATACGTAAAAGCATATACCGGATCCTCAAAATCATTTTGTGTACGTGTGAGCAGTACTTCACCTGTTTATTCATCCCATGCCAGGTTATCCGTACTTACACGGGATCCCAGATCCGTTGCAATTGTTTTTTCCAGAATAGCATACCGTGTGACGACTTTTGTATGGGCAATGGACCGGAAACGGGTTTCTTCACTGCTTACTTTTGGCCATACCGACGGCAAGGGTAATGGAAATGCAATGGGAGGCGGAAGCAGTGACAGATCCAGGTTACCGGGAACATATGCACTGTAAGTGGCACTTTCACTTTCACGTTCGTCACTTACCATGTCCACTTCAAGTCCTGCCTGTGCCGTTTTTACTTTTCCATCCTTCCCGATCACGGTTACCGTATTGGAAAGCTGATCGGAAGTTTGTGTTTTATAGAAATACTCTACTGTTGAAATTGCCTCTTTTTGTCCTTCGGCAAAAACACGTTGTGATTTTTGCTTACCATGCATATTGTTCAGTTCAATGGCATAACTCTGGCTTGTGGTCATGTGATCCTTGATATTGATCTTGAACAATCCGCGCAACCAG
>CAZMRM010000432.1:0-3188 GCA_964568515.1 uncultured Chitinophaga sp.
TTCAGCGA
Organism: uncultured Chitinophaga sp.; assembly: GCA_964568515.1. Lineage (GTDB taxonomy): Bacteria > Bacteroidota > Bacteroidia > 2-12-FULL-35-15 > 2-12-FULL-35-15 > 2-12-FULL-35-15. The sequence goes on from CAZMRM010000432.1 coordinate 9, forward strand.
TTGCCATTTCTGTGAATGCACAATGCTCCATGTTGCGCCGCTATCCTCCGTTTTTAGTATCAGTGACGGAGGAATATTCGCTGTATCTTTTGAACCTGGCTGTCCACTAACAATAAAGCCTTTGGTTTTATTTATAAAATGAATGGCGTAAAAGGGTACTGAGTAGTCCGGCGTGTTTTTTATCCAGATTTTACCGGAATCCACTGTTGACAATATCAGCCCCGAATCACCTGCAATATAGCCTGTTGCCGGGGATGTAAAAAAAACAGCATTCAGGTTCAATGTAGTTCCTGAAGTTTGCTTTTCCCAGGTATCTCCGTGATCATGCGTTTTTAAGATCGTTCCTGAACTGCCAACAGCAACCACAGTGGAAGAGTCGATCATATGCACCGACCGGAGACCCGCAATATATTCCGTTACCCTCACCCAATCTTTACCCCCATTCGTAGTTTTAATAATGGTACCATTTACTCCTGCCGCAAAGCCTACCATATCATCCAGGAAAACAACCGTATTCAGTCTTGAAGTTACGCCACTTATTTGAGGAACCCATGTTTGGCCTTCATCTGTTGTTTTCAGTATACAGCCGCTTTCTCCTACAGCATAACCGGTTGTATTGCCGGTAAAGTAAACTGCGTAAAGTGATAGCATTTTTGGATTATTCATTTGCAAAACAGTATCTTTGGTTCCATCTGAAAGGTATTTCAGGATCACACCTCCTAATCCAACGGCATATGCTGTTTTTCCGGATGTTGCAAATACCGAATACAAATAACTGCTAAATGAATTGAGATTTTTCCAGGCAACTCCATTGTTTTTTGTTACAGCCATAATTCCATAATCTCCCACCACAAACCCTGTATCCTTGTTTGCAAAACTTATCCCGTGAATATAACCGGAATTTGGGTTTGAAAAGGGGACAGTTGTCCAGGTCTGACCTGCATCCAACGATCTGGCAATAATCCGGCTCGCCTGGAATCCGGTATTCCCTATAAAACAAATCGGCCCGTTTCCCACACCGCTTAATTTCGTCCAGTGTTCCCCACGATCGGTTGTACGGTAATAGTTATACTGATCCGTACAATACCCCACATATTCATCTACAAAATCAATGGATTTGATTGCCCATTGGGTTGGAATTGCTTTTCGTTTCCAACTGTTTCCTCCATCCGTTGATTTGGCCAGATAGCCGTCGCCACCTATGACAAAAGCAGTTGTATCGTCAATGAATTTTATCTGGGATAAATTCGCCTCCATAGCAGGAGCGATCTTCTCCCATTTTTGGGCCATTGAAGTCAGCATGATCGAGGACAGGATTCCCAGAATAAATAATTGTTTTTTCATAGTGAACCATTTTGGATAAATAAAAATAAAGAAATATTATTGAAAAATAACGCAGTACATGCTGTAAACGGTTTTACAACCCTATTCCTATAATCGTAACATCATCTACCTGATCCACTCCTTTTTTCCAGTTTTCAAACGTTGTTTCCAGTTCTTCTTTCTGCATTTCCAATGAGTCGTGTTGTATGTTCTTTATGAATTCTTCGAGGTGACTGCGTTTGTATTTTTTTCCTTTTTCACCTCCAAACTGATCGGCAAAACCATCCGTTATCAGGTAAATTTTATCTCCTTTTTCAAGTTGTAAATGGTGAGTAGGAAATGGAGTTGGCTGATCGGTTTTACCGATGGGCTGTTTGTGTGCCTTTATTTCCCTGATCTGCTCCCGGTGAATGTATATCAAATTGGTATTAGCACCACTCCAGCATACCGCATTCGTTCTTGTGTTGATGGAACACAGGGAAATATCCATTCCATCTTTTATTTCTTCATCACTTTTTGAGAATGTGTTCAGTACCAGCTCTCTGGTTTTGTCCAGAATTTTTCCGGTATCGGTAATATCAAACTCATTGACACTTCTGTACAAAGCAGTACTGCAAATAACAGACACAATGGCCCCGGGAACACCATGTCCTGTACAGTCACCTGCTGCTATAAAGATCAGCTCATCTTTACGTTCCATCCAGTAAAAATCGCCTGCAACAATATCTTTGGGTTTGTACAGAACAAAACTATTAATAAGATTTTCCTGTATTAAATGCAAAGGTGGTAACATCGCCTGCTGTATCCGTTTTGCATAAGTAATACTTTTTAAGATCTCCTGATTTTTTTCTTCCAGCTGTAAGGTACGTTCTTTCACCCGTTGTTCCAACTCATCATATACTTTAATGTTTTCGAGGGTCACTGCCGTAATGTCTGCAAGCGATTGCAGCAAACTCACTTCTTCTTCTGTTGCCAGATGTTTCGTTCCCCAGTAATTTCCGATTGCTCCGATAGGATCCAATGTACGAATAGGAACCATGGCCAGACTTTTCACAAATGTTACTTCATAGGCAGCAATAGGAATACGATCATCTTTATAAATATCTTCAATGACTACAGATTTTCGATGGAGCATAGCCCAGCCACTGATACAGGCCTTTATCGGGAAGCGGCTGCCTTTCCATAAAGGACCAATGGCATCCTCATCCGCATAATAACAAAACTCACCTTCACTCAGCCGGTCTCTCAATACAAAGGTGGCACCGTCGGCGCCCGTTAATTCTCTTGCAACTTTTCTAACGATAGACATTACGGTTGTAATATCCCTAGCCATCGACAGCTCCTGAACGGTATCCACCAATCGTTTCAAACTTCCGGTGTTAATTGCTTGTCCCATAAGTATTCGTTTTAGTGCAACATTTACTTTACTAAAACTAGAAAAAGTAACACTAAAAACAAACAGGCACACAGCGGTATTTTTTTCTCACATTTTTTATTTTACCAGGGTCACATGTCCGATGTATTGATGTTCTTTATTAAAGACATCCGTCAGGTCGATTTTCCAGACATATACATCTTGCTGTGCCAGATCCTGTTTTCCTTTCACTTTTCCATCCCATCCATTATAAAGATCATCGCTTTCAAAAATCTGATTCCCCCAGCGATCAAAAATCAGCATACGGAATTTTAAAATATTGGTCCCGTACGCACAAAAGGTATTGTTTAAATTGTCTGTATCTGCGTTGCCTGGTGTAAAAGCGTTTGGAACATAAAAGGTCCACTGCGGCTTATAGATGATTTCTTTGCAGGCGCTATCCGTACAGCCATGAAGGGAATCTGTTGCTTTTAAGCAAATAG
>CAZMRM010000433.1:0-3179 GCA_964568515.1 uncultured Chitinophaga sp.
GTTTGGAAAAAATTGATTTTAATACAGTAAATCCAAGTAAATGGACAACTGATAAAGATGTGAATGACAAAATAAAAATGTTGCTTCACAACTACAATATCAAGTACAATGATTTACTGGGTGTTTACAAACGCAAAAAATTTGCGGTAACTGTTGGTGATGAACTTCCAGCTGGTATTGTACAACTTGCAAAGGTGTACATTGCTAAAAAACGTAAATTGAAAGTGGGAGATAAAATGGCAGGACGTCACGGAAATAAAGGTATTGTTGCACGTATTGTACGTGATGAGGATATGCCTTTCCTTGAAGACGGAACTCCGGTTGATATTGTATTAAATCCACTGGGTGTACCTTCCCGTATGAACCTGGGTCAGATCTATGAAACCGTTCTTGCATGGGCAGGACAAAAATTAGGTGAAAAATTCTTTACTCCGATTTTTGACGGTGCTTCTACAGAACAGTTGAATGAATGGACAGACAAAGCAGGATTGCCACGTTTCGGCCGTACTTATTTAACGGATGGTGGAACAGGCGAACGCTTTGATCAGCCGGCTACAGTGGGTATCATTTACATGCTGAAACTTGGTCACATGGTAGATGATAAAATGCACTCCCGTTCAATCGGACCGTACTCCCTTATTACACAACAACCGTTGGGTGGTAAAGCTCAATTCGGTGGTCAGCGTTTTGGTGAGATGGAGGTTTGGGCGCTTGAAGCATTTGGTGCAGCCAATATTCTTCAGGAAATCCTTACCATTAAATCCGATGACGTAGTAGGCCGTGCAAAAGCATATGAAGCTATTGTTAAAGGTGAAAATATGCCAACTCCTGGTATCCCTGAATCATTCAATGTATTGTTGCATGAGTTAAGAGGATTAGGACTAAACATTTCACTGGATTAATAAAGAGGTTTAAAAACTCAGTGTTTCCGGTTTAACCGGAAACACATTCTTCAAACTTCGAATTTTAACTTTTAAACTATTTATAAAATGGCTTTCAAAAGAGATAATAAATTAAAAAGCAACTTCTCGAAAATTACGATCAGCCTTGCATCACCGGAAGCAATTCTGGAACGTTCAAGCGGCGAGGTCGTTAAGCCCGAAACCATCAATTACAGAACATACAAACCAGAAATGGGCGGATTGTTCTGTGAGCGTATCTTTGGACCGGTGAAAGATTGGGAATGTGCTTGTGGCAAATATAAACGTATCCGTTACAAAGGAATTGTTTGTGACCGTTGCGGTGTCGAAGTAACTGAAAAGAAAGTACGCAGAGAGCGTATGGGGCACATCAACCTGGTTGTGCCTGTTGCTCATATCTGGTATTTTAAATCATTGCCTAATAAAATAGGATACCTATTGGGATTACCAACCAAAAAGCTGGATATGATCATTTACTACGAACGTTATGTTGTAGTAAATCCTGGCGTGAAAGCAGCGGATGGAATCAACTATCTTGACTTTTTATCGGAAGAAGAATATTTGAATATCCTGGAATCACTTCCAAAAGATAATCAATACCTGGATGATACGGATCCAAATAAATTTCTTGCAAAAATGGGTGCCGAAGCATTACAGGCACTTTTAGCGCGCGTTGATTTGGATGGTTTATCTTTTGACCTGCGTCACAAAGCAAACACTGAAACTTCTCAGCAACGGAAGAATGAAGCATTGAAACGCTTACAAGTTGTTGAAAGCTTCCGTCATGCAAATCAACACATTGAAAATCGCCCGGAGTGGATGATCGTTAAGATCGTTCCTGTAATTCCACCGGAATTGCGTCCGTTAGTACCATTGGATGGTGGTCGTTTTGCCACTTCCGATTTGAATGACTTATACAGACGTGTTATTATCCGTAACAACCGTTTGAAACGATTGATCGAAATCAAAGCACCTGAAGTGATTTTACGTAATGAAAAACGTATGTTGCAGGAGGCAGTTGATTCTTTATTCGATAATTCACGTAAATCCAATGCGGTAAAAACAGAATCGAACCGTGCCTTGAAATCCTTATCTGATTCATTGAAAGGTAAACAGGGCCGTTTCCGTCAGAACTTATTGGGTAAACGTGTCGATTATTCGGCCCGTTCCGTAATTGTTGTAGGGCCGGAATTGAAACTACACGAGTGCGGATTACCGAAAGATATGGCTGCAGAGCTTTTCAAGCCATTCATCATTCGTAAAATGATTGAGCGTGGTGTGGTGAAAACCGTTAAATCTGCCAAAAAAATCGTTGATAAAAAAGAACCGATCGTTTGGGATATTCTGGAGAACGTACTAAAAGGACATCCTGTTCTTTTGAACCGTGCCCCAACCCTTCACAGATTAGGTATTCAAGCGTTCCAGCCAAAATTAATCGAAGGAAAAGCGATCCAATTGCATCCGTTGACCTGTACTGCGTTTAACGCGGATTTTGACGGGGATCAGATGGCGGTCCACGTTCCACTCGGACATGCTGCTATCTTGGAAGCACAGTTATTAATGCTTGCTTCCCACAATATTTTGAACCCTGCAAATGGTGCACCGGTGGCGGTTCCATCTCAGGACATGGTTCTTGGTCATGTAGTACAGACCAAAGGCAAAAAAACAATTGCTGATGATAAAGTTAAAGGAGAAGGCCTGACCTTTTATTCTCCGGAAGAAACCATTATTGCTTACAACGAAAAACGTGTTGATCTGCATGCATGGGTGAAGGTTCGTCTGGAAGTAAAAGAAGGGGATAAGCATGTAACAAAACTGATAGAAACAACTGTTGGACGTATTTTGTTCAATCAGGTTGTACCAAAAGAAGTTGGATACATCAACGAATTGTTAACCAAAAAATCATTACGTGATATCATTGGTAACATTGTAAAAGAAACAGGTATGGCGAAGACAGCCAAATTCCTTGATGAAATCAAAGGATTAGGTTATATGAGCGCATTCCGCGGAGGTTTATCCTTCAACCTTGGAGATGTAATTGTGCCGGATGATAAAGGTAAAATGATTGCTGATGCGAACTCACAGGTAGATGAGGTGATCTCTAACTACAACATGGGTTTCATTACCAATAATGAGCGTTACAACCAGATCATCGATATCTGGACACATACCAATTCCCGTATTACTGCTAAAGTATTGCATACATTAACAAATGATCGTCAGGGATTCAACCCTGTATACATGATGCTGGATTCCGGA
>CAZMRM010000434.1:0-3172 GCA_964568515.1 uncultured Chitinophaga sp.
TCGCTTTCAAATCACTTAATTTATTTTGATCGCTCTGAGAAGTTGATTCCATCAATGGTTTCATGTATTTCTTATACATATACATAGCCATATCATTCACTGCAAGCCCTTTTTCCATTACTAAATCATCTTTTGAAACCTGGTCATACTCATAAAAATAACCATTGATAACTGTTGTTAAATTTCCATTCTGATCATACTGGGAATTAAAAAAATAACGATTTGCCTGAATAAAAGAATATTTGCTGACATCACTGTTCTGCATGCTTCTGAACCATTCTTGTATCCGTATAGGGCCTTCACTTTTTATAGATGGATCTAAAACCATCGTATCTATTTTACCATCCTGTTTAACCATAACAACAGGTGCCACATGATAACCCCATTGAATCTGATTATTTTTGCTGATCTTATTTTTGTCGGGAACAATAAGTCTTCTGTTGTCTTTAAAATAAAGATCACTTGGTGAAAATAACCAGATTTTACAATGTTCAATCTGATACACCTGTTTCAACATCATAGACATAATTTGTGCGCGTTGCTGACAACCTCCCTGTGGAAAATTAAATTCGATACCGGTTTTATAGATGGAATTAAAGACTTGCTGGATTTCGAGTAAACTGTATGTCTTAAGAGAGCTTAAGTTTACAGAATAGTTTCCACAGCCTCTGCAGGGGTATTCTTTAGAAACATCAAAATGGGTTTGTGAATTTCCAATCAGGTAACTAAAAACCAAAATAAAAATAAATGTACTCTGTAATCTCATTTTAACAACATCTCAATTTTCAACTTAGCAGATAAACGAACACTGATTTACATTGTTTCAAATTTATTCCGCAACTTATCAGACGGCATACTTATTCCTGTTAACGGTAGTCTTCAGAAAAAAATTATGTTTTGAGGGACAATTTAACCGATTAAAAGACAATACGAACTTTCTGCCAAGAAAGTTAGAAGATGCAGGTGAGAATTAAACAGGAGTCAAAACAAATGCCAGATGACTATAATTATTCGGCGAGTATTTATTTTTTATCGACAGGCAATCCTTTTGATCTCCAGTCGGAAAATCCTTTTTCGAGATTGTACACCTTTTTAAATCCTTGTTTTTCCATATATTGTGCGGCATCGGCACTTCTTCCACCAGCCTGGCAATATATGAAGTAGGTCTTGTTCTTATCCAATACAGCAATTTGGGTATCAAAATTTTTTCCGAGGTAATCTATCTGAGTTGACCCTGGAATAAAACCCTTTTCTATTTCATTATCTGTTCTTAAGTCAATTATCTGTACAGATTTATCTGCCTTGGTCAGTTCATTGAATTTATCTGCAGAAAGATTGATGATCACCGGTGTATCAGGAGTTTGGGCAGCAACCTGGTCAACGCAAGTACTGAATACCACCATCCATAAAAGAATAATTTTTTTCATTATTTTTTAATTTCTATAAAAATGCAGGTTCTACAAGCGAAACCTGTTCTTCTTGTATTTTCGAAATTCCTCCTTTAACATTTGTAACATTTTCAAAACCGTTTTTTTTCATTAATGAAGCAGCCATCATGGAACGGTATCCTCCCGCACAATGAATGAAATAATTTTTTTGTTTGTCCAATGCAGGAAGCTGTTTTTTTAAATCGGCTAATGAAATTAATTGTGCATTTTCAATAACACCACTTTTCCATTCTGATGCGTTTCGAACATCAATCACATTTTTTGAATCTATTTCTTTCACAAACTCTGTTGCGGTTATGCTATTCATTACACTTATGGATTTTCCCGCTTCTTTCCATGTTCGCATACCGCCTTGTAAATATCCTTTTACATTTTCGTATCCCACTCTTGCCAAACGTAAAACAGCTTCTGTTTCTTTTCCTTCTTCCGTTATCAATAACAGCGGGACAGTTGGGTCCAACAGTGCCCCTACCCATGGAGCATATTGTCCGTTCAATCCAATGTTTAAAGCACCATTTATACTTCCTTTTTCAAATTCATCTGCATTCCGGGTATCTAAAATCAATGCATTTTCTTTTGCTGATCGTTCAAACTCCTCAACCGATAATGGCTTTGTATTTTTATTCAGAACTGCTTCTATATTTTCATATCCTTTTTTGTTTAAAAGAGCATCCATAGCGAAGTATGTTGGAGGTTCAGCCAATCCATCAGTAACAACCGAAATAAACTCTTGCTTAGACATGGGCTGCAATGCATAATTTGTTTTCTTCTGAAAACCAATTGTGGAAAATGTTTCTTTACCAATGTTTTTACCACAGGCAGATCCTTCACCATGGGCGGGGTAAACAATTACATCATCCGGGAGTGTCTTTATTTTATTCGTCAATGACTCATATAACAATCCGGCAAGACTTTCCTGTGTCACATCACTTTTGATAGCAAGATCCGGTCTACCAACATCTCCTACAAATAGCGTATCACCTGTAAATACGGCATGTTCCCGGTCAGCTTCATCATATAAGAGATAACAAACCGACTCCATGGTATGTCCTGGTGTATGTAATACTTTTATCTTTGCATCACCAATTGTAAATACTTCCCCGTCTTCTGCTACATGGCTGTAAAAGCTTGTTTCGGCTGTTGGTCCATATACGATCATCGCTCCGGTTTTTGCAGCCAGATCAATATGTCCGGAAACAAAATCGGCATGAAAATGAGTTTCAAAAATATATTTAATAGTAGCACCACGTTTACTGGCCAACGCAATATAGGGTTCTGTTTCTCTTAACGGATCAATAATAACAGCTTCGCCGTTCGATTCTATATAATAAGCGGCTTCTGCTAAACATTGTGTATAAAGTTGTTCGATGTACATAAATTGACTTTATTCTATTTAATGAATTTCAAACCCAACGTTTTTTGATTCGAAATATCATAATTTAAAAGTGAGTTTTTTTATTCAAATGCATTTATGCCGGTAACATCCATTCCGGTAATCAATAAATGAATATCATGCGTTCCTTCATACGTAATAACCGATTCCAGGTTCATCATGTGGCGCATAATTGGAAATTCTCCGGTAATTCCCATTCCTCCGTGTATTTGTCTGGCTTCTCTTGCAATTTGCAAAGCCATATTTACATTATTTCGCTTTGCCATTGAAATCTGAGCTGGTGTAGCCCTGTTTTCATTTTTTAAAACACCTAATCTCCAGGTTAATAATT
>CAZMRM010000435.1:0-695 GCA_964568515.1 uncultured Chitinophaga sp.
AATAAAATAAACAGTTAATCTGACAACTCTCCTTTTAAGTTCTTCTTCTTAAACCCATTTGGGAAATACAATGTTGCCAATACGAATAGAAGCAAAAAATTAAATTCCACCCCATTTCTGCCGCCTCCTATCACAAACCAGCCATCCGGCAAATGCACCATAAAAATTCCCACAATTAAAATGAAGCCGTTTATAATAACCACCGGTTTGATGTATCTATTCAAAAGTAATAGAGGCACCGATAAAAGATGCATTAATTTAATGCACCAGGCAATGTATACACCCAAGGGTGCAAAGCCCACAATATCGAGGTATAATTTTCCAAAATCATTAACTGAACCATCCAATATGGTAAAGAAGCTATGCATAAAGAATATAACAGCAACAGCAATTCGAAGTAAAAAGGTGCTGCTTGTAAGATTTTTCATTTTATCAGAAATTAATAAACGGGAATGTTTGATAATATTAGTGAATTATTTTTAAATAGGCTTAATGCTTTCAGGATCGTTTTTGTAAAATATTATTCCAAGGTAGTTAAGCTTTGAATCAGGTGTATGTTGAAAAAATCCCTGCTTTCCAGCTAAGCTTATTTCCTGCAGAAAATAGTCTGACATCAACAAAAAAGATCGTCCCATTTCTGGGACGATCTTTTTATCTTTTATTTTCTTTCTGAATTTTACGCTCCGTGATATCCG
>CAZMRM010000435.1:705-3160 GCA_964568515.1 uncultured Chitinophaga sp.
CGCTGAATGATTCACGATTTGTTGTGCGAAAGAACCCAGTAAACGCCCGGTAATGTTTTCATCCTGGTCGGTCATAATGATCATCAGGTCGGCATTGATCGCTTTTGCATATTCTTGTGTGATGCGTGCCTGATTCGTATCCTTAAAAATTTTACTGGTTGATTGCAAGCCCGATTTTTTTATATACTCCACTATCTGTTCAATTTTAAATACAAATTTTTTGTCTTCTCCGGATTCATGCAAACCAACAATATGAATGGTAGATCCAAACACTTTGGCAATGGTAACCGCATGACTCACTTTTTGACGGGAATGCAATGAATCATCAATTGGGAGAACGATATTTTTAAATCCGACTTTTTCAGCATGTTTTTGTACAGATAGCACAGGACAGAACGATTGAGTCACCACTTTATAGGTGTTGCTTCCAACAAAAAATTCAACAAATCCTTTGGTACCGTGTGTTCCCATAACAATCAGATCGACATCCTGATCATCGGCCACAGAAATAATTTCTGAGAAAATACTGCCATCCGAAGTAATAGAAGTGGATTTCACTCCATATTTAGCATAGACATCGGAGGCTACCTGTTCCAATTTTTTCTCAATCAGTTGTGTAATTTCAGATGGATTAGGAACGATCAGTTCCGGCTGAATAATATTGAATTGTTCCCAATGTCTCTCCACCACGTGTAATAGAACCAGCTCCGCTTTGAATGTTTGTGCAATGTATGCCGCATGTTCAATGGCAATAAAGGCTGTTTCCGAAAAGTCGATCGGAATAAGAATTTTTTCTATTTTAAATGCTTTCATAATCGTTGGGGGGTGTTTATGTTATTAATTAATTGTTCCTGTAAAACTAGTTCTTTTATTCTGACTTCTGTTAAAGCACAAATCTGACCCAATCGCATCTCTATCCCGGCTCCGGAATACTCTGTTCTTTAAAAATCCTGAATCTTACCTGCAAACCTAATAAAAAACTCGTACTTTTCACAATATCCCCTGCTGAATTATCGGCACATTTTTATACATTACAACCATGAATAAGCCCATCGCAGAAACGGAACTGATCCTAAACAGCAACAACAGCGTTTATCATTTACAGCTATTGCCGGAGCATATTTGTGAAAATATTATCATTGTTGGCGACCCGGGAAGAGTAGCCGCCGTATCGGCATTTTTTGACACCGTACATTTAAAAATTCACAACCGGGAATTTTTAACACATGCAGGTACATACAAGGACAAACCTGTTATGGTGATTTCATCCGGAATTGGTACCGACAATATTGATATTCTGTTGAATGAACTGGATGCTGCTGTAAATATTGATCTCAAGACCCGTTTTATCAAGGAAAAACACATCTCCCTTAATATTATTCGCCTGGGCACTTCCGGCGCTTTACAGGAATTTATACCTGTGAACAGTTTTGTTATTTCCGAATATGCATTGGGATTCGACGGTTTACTGAATTATTATGCAGACCTTCACACGATAAATGAAAATGCGATCTCAAAAGCTTTTATTGAACAAACCGGCTGGAACAATCACCTGCCTTTCCCCTATGCCATTAAAGGATCTGCTGAGCTGCTTGAAAAGTTGGGAACCGGTTGTATAAAGGGCATTACTGCCACTGCACCCGGATTTTACGGACCACAGGGAAGGGCCATTCGATTGTCTCCCTGGATAGCCGATTTTAATGAGCAGTTAACAGCTTTCGATTTTCAGGGAAACCGGATCAGCAATTTTGAAATGGAAACTTCCGCTTTATATGGTCTGGGTCGCCTGCTCGGCCATCACACCTGCACCATCTGCCTGATCATTGCCAACCGGATCACCAACAATTACAGCCATGATTATCCGAAGTATATGAACCAATTAATAGAGCTTACGTTAGAGAGATTAACAAAGTAAGGTTGAAATCTTATCGTAAGATGTTATAAATGATCCGTTGGTTCACTTTACTTTTGCTCTTGTAAGGATGGTCATATGATGAATAAAAACGAAATAAATGCACTTATCAGTTTGCTGGACGACCCGGATGAAGGTATTTTCAAACAGGTTAGCAGTAAGTTTTTATCACTGGGGCAGGATATAATACCGGTATTGGAAGATGCCTGGGAACATTCGTTCGATACCCTTATTCAAAACCGTATTGAAAATATCATTCATCAGATTCAATTTGATCGCATCAAGGCAGATCTGAAAAAATGGTCTCATCCCGATCGTCAGAATTTATTGGAAGGTGCTTTACTCATAGCGCGTTATCAATATCCCGATATTGAAGCTTCTAAAATCAAGAAGCAGATCAATCAAATAAAACATGATGTATGGCTGGAATTGAATGAAAATCTGACCGGTCTTGAAAAAGTAAAAATTATCAATCACATCCTGTTTGACGTTCACAATTTTAGCGGAAATACAACCAATTATCACGCGCCACAAAATTCCTAT
>CAZMRM010000436.1:0-1002 GCA_964568515.1 uncultured Chitinophaga sp.
GTGCCGGTCCTGATCAAACGATATGTCAGGGAGAAAGTGTTACCCTTGCCGGAGGATTCGGAGGAGCCGCAACCAGTGGTAAATGGAGCGGTGGTACAGGAACCTTCACACCCGATAATGATACACCCAATGCAACGTATAAACCAAGCACAAACGAAGAGATATCAGGAAAAGCAACCTTGAAATTTACTGCACTGAATGCAACAAATGCTTCTTGCCCGGGAGGAGAAGATGAAATGATTATTTTCATTGATAAAATGCCCAGCGTAAGTGCCGGTGCAGATCATGAAATCTGTTATGGCTCCTCTGTCAATCTTGTTGGAACCATCGGAGGTTCCGCTACAGGCAGCATTTGGAGTGGAGGAACAGGAATATTTTCTGACAAGAACTCACTTACTTCCACCTATACACCCAGTAGCGCAGAAATGGATCTGGGGAAAGTAACATTAACATTAACTACAACCGGTTCTGGTAAGTGCCCGTCACAGGAAAGCAAAACCAATATTACCATTTATCCTCAACCTGTTATTAATTTTTCTGTAGATACGCCAAAAGCTTGTCCGCCTCACTGCGTTAATTTTTTTGATTCTACAACAGTTGTTGGTTCCAATGTTACGAAATGGGAATGGAACTTTGGAAACGGCTCCCCCAATTCACCATTGAAGAACCCAGCAGATATCTGCTTTCCAAGATCCGGCTCTTATGATGTGACACTTACTGCCACCTCTGATAAAAACTGCAGTGCAACTTTAAAAAAGCCTTTCTACATTGAAACCTATAAAACGCCCGATGCTTTATTTATAGCTCAACCGCAGAAAGTATCCATTTACGATCCTACCATTCAATTTTTTGATCAATCTACCAGTGATGTCGTATCCTGGAAATGGAACTTGGGTGATGGTAAAATTATATCTCCAAAAACAAAAAATCCTTTACACAAATATGAGATTGGTGTTTCTGCTGTGTACCAGGTAACACTCTGGGTGATCAATGATCATGGAT
>CAZMRM010000436.1:1012-1477 GCA_964568515.1 uncultured Chitinophaga sp.
GGATGTGTTGATTCCACCCTGGGCTATGTGGAAGTATTACCGGAATTCACTTTTTATATTCCGAATGCATTTACACCCGCTAAAAACGATGGTATCAATGATACTTTTTATGGAAAAGGGGTTGGTATATTGGAATATCACATCTGGATATTTGACAGATGGGGAAATATGGTGTTTAATACGACTGATATTAATACGGGCTGGGACGGAAGAGCAAATAACGGTGTTGACATTGCACAACAGGATGTGTTTGTTTGGAAAGTTCGTTTAAAAGATGTGTTTGGAAAGTATCATGATTATATTGGTACGGTGACATTGGTGAAATAAACCACTCTCCATTTTATACGACTATAAATTAAGTGACCATCAGCAGCGCTGAGTACTACTCCTGTTTAAAATAACTCAAAGCTGTTAAGTTAACAAGGTATACATTCTTATAATAAAAATTGAGAATGTCTTTGTAGG
>CAZMRM010000436.1:1487-3146 GCA_964568515.1 uncultured Chitinophaga sp.
AGAATTTCCAATGAATTTCGACTTTCGCATGTTTAGTTCCTTTTTGCCATTTCCATGGCACCTTCCTGGCAAAGCCCTACTCCATGGCCATATCCGCGACCATTAAAAATGACCATATCATCTTTTTGCTGAACAGAAAAAAAAAGTTGATTTTAATTGAAAATCGGCACGGATCGTTTTTAAAGGAATTTTAAGGTCTTTATCTGTAAAATAAATACATCTGGAACCATAGGGATTGAAGGATGTTGCACTACAAAATTTTGAACTGTCATCAACCGGATAATTGTGTTTTAACTGTAAATATGCCTTCCAGTCTTCCAAAGGAACTGTACGCTTCCAATGTGCATGAGGCTGGCGAAGACAAAAAGAATCCTGTACCGACTTTAAATAGGTGGTCGAAACGGCCCATACATCCTGTGAGTTACAGGTTTGTCCCCCACAATTGGAATGAAAGGCAGCCGTAATTAAATTCAAGTCAGCATCTACTACGATTTCCCCTCTTGTCATATATACCGCTTCACTTATTTCTGCCTTTGATGCTTTACTCAGATAGGCCTGGCAATGTACATCATCACACACTTCAAATCCATCCATTACGTGACGCACCAGATGTGCCAGTAAATAAGTTCTGCAAAGTATACTTTGCACTTTGTAATATTCAATGCTGGAAGTGGTACCGGACTCAGACTCTACCACCCCTGAAATGTATTTTTCCAGATCGACATAGTTCAATAAAAGAAACTGTTTTTTATCAGGTGTCAAACCCACGGTCAGGTGATCATCATACATCCTGATTTTAGTCTGAGGAATTACGGATTTTATTTTGAAAGAACCATCCGGGTCTCTTGCGACCATTTTTATTAAAGCATATTTACCGACTGTCTTTTCAAACGTTTTTAATAAAACAGAATCACCATCAATGTTCATTTCAAAAATTCCGGCAGCATCTGATTCGGTAAGCAACTGGCCATCTCCGTATATGGTATAGGACCCTCTTAACGGTGAAAAAATAAAGGAACTAACTACTTTGGAAGTAAGGATACGAACATTAACATTTGTAGCAAACAGCTGATGAACACTTATAATCAATACAAATACAATAATCAATCTACGTTTTATCATTCTGATGCAACAACTTTATAGTACTCGTTATATGAATGGTTAGCTATTTTTTTAAATAAGAAATCATCAATTCAGCCGTTTTCCTGGACGCACCTGCTCCGCCTAAACGTTGCTTTAATTCTTCATAATCCGATAACATCTTTTTACGAGAATTGGTTGTGAATAGTTTATCTACTTCTCTTTTTAAATTTATCTCCGTTAATTCATTTTGAATCAGCTCCTTTACGATTTCCTTATCCATAATTAAATTAACCAGTGAGATATACTTCACTTTCACCAGTCTTTTTGCAATGGCATAGGAAATAGCACCACCCTTATAACAAACAACCTCCGGAACTCCAAATAAAGCTGTTTCTAATGTAGCAGTACCCGATGTAACCAATGCAGCTTGTGCTTGTTGCAATAGCTGGTATGTTTTATTGAATACAATTTTCACCTTGGTTGCTGAAACATTTTCTTTTGATGCCTGTTGTATAATGGATTGATAAATTTTATCGTTTTGAGAAGGAGCACCTGCTATTACGAATTGATGATCAG
>CAZMRM010000437.1:0-3144 GCA_964568515.1 uncultured Chitinophaga sp.
GGATTTAGTTTCTGAAATATCAGGAAACCAAGCAATCTTGAAAAAGAAAAACTATTTGGCGAGTACACAATGCTTTTTCTTAACTCAAGCAAGTCGGGAATATCAAGTTTATCAAGGCTAAGAAAAAGCTGTGCTTTTACTGCTTCTAATCCAAATCCTTTTGATTCGATCAGCACTTTTAATAATTCATTCTTTTTTTCACGGGAGAGTGCCACCGGATGAGCGGCCTTGGTCGTATCCAGCAAACCTTCTTTTTGCAGCCACTTTATAGAAGGAGCATCGATGTTTCCAAAATGAAGTATGAAGTTAATATCATTGTAAACCTTAATCCCAAATTTATTAGCTGGATTGGTTTCTTTTTTTAAATAATCCAGCCCGTATGTAAGTTCATCCTGTGATTTATTTCCAATTGCTTTGACTGTTTCCAGGTAAGTGATGCCATCATATCCTGTAAGCTCTGTATACGCAAAAATAGCCTTTGCCTGTGTTTCATCCTCCTTCGTTGATTGTATGACCTGTTGTACAGTACGGATAGATTTGGGATTGCTGATAAAAGTAAGTGCTCCAATCATGTTTTGCTGCATCTCCGGTTCCTTTGAACTTTGTAATGTTTTTTCCAACATGGGTATGGATGATTCGAAAATAGCAAAAGCAGCCAGGTAACCGGCACAATCCATTCTCCATTCTTTGCTTTCGGAAGTAAGATTCTTAAGTGCTAACCGTTCGCCAAACTCTCCTGTAAAAATAAATTCCATAAAAAGCGGCATTAGGAGTTCTTTATTATTAAAAGGATGAGCCAGCAGGCTTAAAAATTCTTGTCCTTTCTCCGGGCTATGAATTAAAATATTGTGACAAAGATCAAAAACTTCAATGGTTGGTTCGGCAAGGAGTGGAGAGCTTTTTATTTCTTTCAATAAATGGAGTTCTTTATCGATCTGCTCCTTTTCAAATTTTTCTTTTCTTTCTCCGTATACGGTAATGCTGCTATAACGTTGACTTTCGGCTTCATACTGTTCAAAATGAAGCTCCAGGTTTTGTTGAATGTATTCTGTCAGTGAATCCGGTTGGGCAGTTGTGGAGAATGCTAGCAAACTGAACAGAAAAAATATCAATGGTATTTTCATGGAATAAAAATACAATTTATTATGGCATCCTAAAAGGAAAGGCACTGAGGTAATCAACCGGAGATATAATTTTTTTTAACTTCCTCGTGCTGGTTAATGTAAGTTCCAAGTCCTTTTCCCAGTTTCGCTAAAACTTTCAGTTGATCGATGTGGTGTTTAGAGATTTTGGTTTCGGAATATATATAAGGCGGTTTACCTTTAAATTTTACTGTAACCGCATGCGCACTTATTTCATAATGCGTAACTCCTGAGTTGCCATTTTTGTTTTCATACCTTTTCATATCCATTATCTAAATGATACAAAAATACAAACAGTTTAGAAGGGAGCAAGTACTTACAAGCACTTAAAATAATCAAAGGGTTCTTTGCAATCTTTACAACGGTAAAGAGCTTTGCAGGCCGTTGAGCCGAATTGGGAGATGAGTTCTGTATTTTTGGAATTGCACAAAGGACAGGGAATTTCTTTTGTTTTACCGAATAACAAACCTTTATCAACAGATGAGTGAAGAGGAGGGGCAATGCCATAGGCACGCAGTTTTTCTTTGGCTGTATCACTTATCCAGTCTGTGGTCCAGGCCGGAGAATACGTTAATTCAATCGATATATTTTCAACACCTTCTTTTTGTAACTTTTCACGAATATTTTCTTCAATTACTTTCATGGCGGGGCAGCCGCTGTATGTCGGTGTAATCATAATGGTACAAACATTACCATCCCATTCCACGCTTCTGACAATTCCCAGATCAATAATACTGATGGCAGGAATTTCAGGATCGGGAATCTCTGATAACAATTGTTTGATATGCTTCGTTGTTAGCGTTTCCATTTTTATTTCCCATTTCAGTATAAGGCACGAAGGAAATTTATCTTTTAGTCCATTATACAATCCAAAACTTAAGTATACTTACCTTACTCTGCTCTGCTAAGCTTCAGTGTACTGCGTGATCCGGAGCTTTATCGGAGGATTACCATTTCACTCCCGGATAGGCTCTGTATACATATTGCATCTCGGCCAATAAAAAACCAAGATGTTCGGAATGTTTTCCTTCCCTGCTTCCTTTTTGTTTGAAAGGAGTCGCAGGTAATTGCAAGGTGGCTTCAGCTACCACTTCTTTTACGCGTTCTTCCCATTTTTGTTTGATGGAAGACAGATCCGGAGCAATACCTTCCTGTATCAGCAATTGATCCACTTCATCCATGTCAAATAAATCAGAAGTAAACATCCAGAGATTGTTCAGTCCCTGTTGAACACGTTCATGACTTTCTGGTGTCCCGTCTCCCAGGCGGTACATCCATTCAGTAGTGTGACGCAGATGATAGGTTATTTCCTTATGTGCTTTTGCAGCAAGAGCAGCCAGTTTTTCATCTTTGCTGTTTTTTAATTCTTCATAAAGAAAGTACATATAGGTATCAAATAGAAATTGCCTTGCAATGGTGTTAGCAAAATCCCCGTTTGGTTGTTCCGTTAGCAGCATGTTGCGGAACTCACGTTCATGACGTAAAAAAGCCAGATCATCTTCGGTACGGCCTTTATCTTCTATCTGTGCTGCATAGGTGAGTAATGCCATTGCATTTCCAACAAAGTCCAGGGCAATATTGGTAAGTGCAATGTCTTCTTCAAGAATAGGTCCGTGGCCGCACCATTCAGAAAGGCGATGGCCGATAATTAAACTACTGTCGCCAAGGCGTAATAAATATTCAAATGTTGCTTCTTTTAAATTCATATGCGAATGATTTTGCAATCGATGTGTTTATAAATATTTCACTCCTTCCGGAATTTTATAAAACGTAGGATGACGGTAAGGTTTATCATTGCTGGGATCAAAGAAAGGACCCTGATCTTCAGGGCTTGATGCCGAAATAGCATTTGCCGGTACTACCCATATACTGATACCTTCATTTCTTCTTGTATAAACATCTCTTGCATTTTGTATGGCCATTTCAGCATCAGCTGCGTGTACATTGCCTACATGTTTATGTTGTATACCGGGATTTGCCTGTACAAAAACTTCCCAAACAG
>CAZMRM010000438.1:0-3127 GCA_964568515.1 uncultured Chitinophaga sp.
TCTCCTTTGTATTGAACATTGCCAGAACCAAGGATACTGCCCTGCAGGGTATTACTTATGTTTACTTTTACATCACCAGAACCTTTAATTGCAACGGTACAATTTTCACCGCTAAGGTTTTCAATTTCCACATCTCCCGAACCGGAAAGATCAATGGTTTGTTTTACTGCTCTTCCTGCTGCTGCTTTAAAATCACCGGATCCCATCATAGAAAGTGTTAAATTATCAGTTTCCAGGCTGGCTAACTCAACATCTCCGCTACCTTTGTGCTGAAAACTAAAATTAGTGGCCTTCAGTTTACCTTCAAACTGAATATCACCGGAACCATTTGTGTTCAATGCAAAATCAGTCACACTGATTTCAGATTTAGAAGTAATATCACCGGATCCGTAATTACTGATCCCTGTAAGATTTACAAACGTAATGGTAATTTTTCCTTTGAGGTTGGAAAAACTTCCTGACTCCAGATACACTTTCAGTGTATTGTCAGCTACTTCCGTATGAATTTTTTTTAGATCGATGCCGGTTACGGCAATCGTTACACCTTCTTTGCTTCCTTTTTCAAGGACAATATCCAGTGGAACTTTATTTTCAATTTTGGTAAAAGCCGAAACTGTTCTGTTTTCATTGGATTGTGCCTGAGCAGCATTGCCATTAATAATTAATGCACCTGCTATTAATAAACTAAGCATCGTTTTCATGAGTATAAAAAATTAAAGTGGTTAAAATAAATCTACCTGATGGAACATTGACCATTCCGGAAGCGGGACGCTTATCCGGACCAAAAGTTACAGGAGCCAGCATTTTTTTATTACGTCTTTTTTACCACTATACCAATACTCAATCCTTTTTTAGTCCAATTACCGCCAGCATTCTTCCTGTTTTCCCTTTTTCTTTGCGATGCGAGAAGAACAGGTCATTATTTTTTACAGTACAATATTCAGAAATTTCTATTTGACCGGAAGAAATACCGAAGTCGAGCAACTGTCTTTTATTCGCTTCTTTCAGATCTACAAACCATTTCTTTTTCTCTTCGTCAAAACGTTTATAGGCCGCATCAAAATTTACGGCCACTTCTTCTCCTACTTCAAACACATCAAAGGAAATGCAAGGACCTATGAATGCCTTACAAAACCTGCCGTTGGTTCCGTATACACGTTTCATTTGTTTCAAGGTATTTGTAACAGCTCCCATAGTGGTACCCCTCCAGCCTGCATGAACAGCTGCAACAGCATCATTACGTTCGTCATGGATCAAAACAGGAGTACAATCGGCAACTGACACTGTCAGAAAAACACCACGTTTGTTTGTTATTTGTGCGTCATATCCTTCCGTTCTTCCCGGTCTTTCCACGACCTGTACTTTATTTTGATGTACCTGATGGCTGGAAGCCACTTGTGAAGGACTTATACCAAGCTCTCCAAAAAAGAGTTCACGATTTTTATGAACATTTTTTTCATCATCATGTACAGACAATCCTAAGTTTAAAGAATAAAATGGTTCGGGACTAACGCCATTCAGGCGTGTACTTTGAGCTGCAATTACTTCGTCAGCTTCTAACAGTTGTGGTCTAATTATCATGGTATAAAAATACAAGATTTTGTTGTTCACACACTTTTTTAATATCGATTGACGCTTGCTGCTGTTCCCTTCTTTTGTAAACCACACAACCGCCTTCTTTATCTCTCAGCTTTTTTTCGTTTCTTTGCAAAAAAAATTTTAGCTCCCAATGAATATCTTAATACTTGGTTCCGGAGGACGCGAACATGCTTTCACCTGGAAACTTTCGCAAAGCAAAAAGAATTTAAAATTATTCATAGCTCCCGGAAATGCAGGAACAGCAGCTTTAGGTACAAATTTACCAATAGCGGTTACCGATTTCGAAGCCATTAAAAAAAGTGTATTGGACCTTTCTATCGGAATGGTGGTAGTGGGTCCGGAGGACCCTCTGGTAAAAGGCATACATGATTTCTTTTTAGCAGATGCACAACTCAAACACATTCCGGTCATTGGTCCGCAAAAAGAAGGCGCTCAACTCGAAGGCAGCAAAGATTTCTCAAAACGTTTTATGCAGCGTAATCATATCCCTACGGCACGTTACGAAACATTCACCAAAGAAACGCTGGATAAGGGAATTGCTTTTCTGGAAACGTTACAACCACCCTATGTGTTGAAAGCCGACGGTTTGGCAGCCGGTAAAGGTGTTGTGATCCCGAATACACTGGATGAAGCAAAGAAAGAATTAACGGAAATGCTTGCACATGCAAAGTTTGGCGCCGCATCCGGAAAAGTGGTGATTGAAGAATTTTTAAAAGGAATCGAATTATCTGTATTTGTTTTGACAGATGGAAATTCTTATAAAATATTGCCGGCTGCAAAAGATTACAAACGCATTGGTGAAGGCGACACCGGCTTAAACACAGGAGGTATGGGTGCTATTTCACCGGTACCTTTTGCCAATGATGCCTTCATCAAAAAAGTGGAGAACCAGGTGATCATTCCTACCATTGATGGTTTAAAAAAAGAAGGAATTCCTTACAAAGGATTTATTTTTATAGGACTGATGAATGATAATGGAAATCCGTTTGTGATTGAATACAATGTCAGAATGGGGGACCCGGAAACAGAAGTAGTGATTCCCAGGATCAAATCCGACTTGTTTGATTTGTTTGAAGGGGTAGCGAAAGGAAATTTAAATGAAAGAACAATAGAACTGGATAGCCGGTTTGCAACAACGGTGATGCTGGTTGCCGGAGGATATCCCGAAGATTATAAAAAAGGAGATGCGATCAGTGGTGTGGAAAAAGTAAAAGGAAGTGTGGTGTTTCATGCAGGTACTACTACAAAAGATGATCAGCTGGTAACAAACGGTGGACGTGTAATGGCGGTTACATCGTTTGGAAATACAATGAATGAGGCCTTGCAGCAGTCTTTTGCAAATGCATCCATTGTAAACTATAAAAATAAATACTACCGAAAAGACATCGGACAAGACCTGCAAAAACCGGAGCGCGTGTGAAGAGTATCGTAAATATCACCATTGATTCTCGTTGTCTGCCAAACCCAGCCAGCATTTAGCCAATAAAAATCCCCAGCCGATATTTATCGGCTGGGGATTTTTATTGGC
>CAZMRM010000439.1:0-3125 GCA_964568515.1 uncultured Chitinophaga sp.
CGGATATTACTTTGTTTTTCAGATGAATTCTTTTTTGTGGCAGGCTCGCGTTTATAACAACCGGTATTTACAACATACTGCACTTTAAATTCGGAACTTGTTACAGCCTTTGTTTTAATACAAAACAGTGGGTTACTGCTTGCTTTCTGTTCAAATTGTTTCTCCAGAATATTTTTTTATTTGCCAATTCTTTTATCTGTTAATCAACTTCCGTTTCTTTATTGATATTCCATTTCTTAAAATAAAAAGTAACCGTTATTCGTTAAACCAACCGGCAAATAAAATATACCAATTCCTGCACAATGTATTTTCCTTATCTTTAACAAAAATTCTATTCTTTAAATAGAATTATTATTTGCCCCTATTCTCATGAAATTAATACATGTACTCGTTCTTACTTTATTTGTTGCTGTTCTGCTTGCTTTGCTCAGTAAAACCACAAAGATCAATAACAAGATCAGTAAGGAAATATATGGAAACAATCCCCTGAAAGGGAAGTACTATACTGTCAATGGATTTCGTATGTATTGTGAAATATACGGCTCGGGTGAACCTTTGTTAATGATCCATGGCAATGGTGGAAGCATTAATGCGTTCAGAAAACAAATCCCTTATTTCTCCAGACGTTTTAAAGTAATTGTTGCCGACAGCAGAGCACAAGGAAAATCAGTGGATTATACTGATTCTTTGAGTTATGAACTGATGGCTGATGATTTTTCTGCTCTGTTAATCCAATTAAAGATTGATTCAGCCAATGTAATGGGCTGGAGTGATGGTGGAATCAATGCCTTGCAATTAGCCATCCGTCATCCTCAACAGGTAAAAAAGCTGGTGATCACAGGTGCTAATTTACAGCCCGACAGTACTGTTGTAGAACCAGCTATATTAAAAGAAATTATGCCTGATTACACGGTTTTAAAAAACAGGTTTGCTTCAAAAACAGCAGTATCCACTAACGATTCAACAAAATTCAAACTGCTAAAATTATTAATCGAACAGCCACATATTCCTTTAACAGCACTTCATAAGATCTCATCACCGGCACTGGTTATTGGTGGTGACAGGGATATTATCAAACCTTCTCATACGCTCGAAATGTTTCAACATCTTCCAAAGGCCTATTTATGGATACTTCCACACAGCGGACATGCAACATTGATTGAATATGCAGAGGAATTCAATAAAAAAGCATCCGATTTTCTAAGAAAACCTTATAACACACGACAAAAACATTTCTGAGGAATTTATATCCATCCGATCACCTAACAGGATTATACAATGTATGTCCATTTTCCTGTATACGGATCATAATTGCAATCCTGTTCATGATACCAATAACCGTTTTCCCGTTGTCTGGGTAATCGATCGTCAACACACATATAACGGTACTCGCAGTCCCGGCATACCTCACACCGCTCTTTCGATACATACCATAATTTCCGGAATGCAGGAGTTTTGACTATATTGATTAATTGCTTTGATTCATGTATTTCCTGGATGGTACCCTGCATTTCTGTGCATGAGGGTGCATTCTTAATTTCTCCTTTTTCACTGATGAATAATTTTCTATTGAAATAATTATGATGTAATTGGGATTCACTAAATAAAAACAAATTTGTTACAAATTGATCCGGATGTTTGCCGGAGGATTGTTCTAATTTTCTAACCGTAAAGAAAAGTTTATTTTCAAGATTCTTTTCCCAGGGAGCATTTTCAAAAACAACGTATCCAATTTTATACAGTTCCATTATCCAACTCCCCAATTCATCTGTATCATAATGCACGTTATAAGGCAGCGCTAATTGAATGGAATGCACATCCGAATCGTGTATTAGCTCCAAAAGCATTTTTAATTCATCAACGGCAATAACCGATTTTAAATGAAGGAATACATGTTTGCAAAGCAAAGCATGAAGATGATGTATCAGTTTACTAAATACAAAGGGAGAAATCAGGCCATTGTGTTCGCTTAATTCAATAATCGCATTGGTAATGAGAGAAGGACTTTTCCATTTATAAAAACTGGAATTCTTAATAAGCGGATCAATCGCATTTTTGATATCTTTTATTAACAGCTGCTGTGCTTTTAAAAGCTGTATCCCTTTTACATTCACTTGTTTAAGATCAAATATACCTAAATTATTTTCTGGTTCATCAAACAGATCCATTTTTGAAAAACGCTTATAGGTTTGTTTTTCAATGTCATAAAATACCACATGCATTGCTCCCATTATTGCAATGTTATTCGGATACAATCGCTTCATAAAAAGAACAGGATAGGTTTATAAAATTTTTTGAAATACATCTTATGATCATTGTAGTACCAGGAATAGACATCATGCCATTCCTCCCTTTTTTCTTTTTCAAGGTATTCGATAAACTTAAAATTTACAGGTAGTTGGAGGTTCATTGATTAAAAATTTTGATCTTTTCTGAGAAGATAACGGGCAATTTTTTCTTCCAGGAAATAATTACCGTAATCCGACACCCACCCCAATTGACCATTAGGGTTTACCTCCAGGAAATAATAATTACTCTGTTTATCCATGATCAAATCAATGGATCCGGTGTTTAAACCCATTTTTTTCATAAAATCATCTAATTTTTTTTCTACTATTTTTGGAAGTTGATACATTGCATATTTTATGTGATCAGTGGCCGTTCGATAATCAATGATTTCTTGATCACTTGCACACAGTAACATAGCCAAAGAATAAAAAAAACCATCCAGATAAAATGTTCTTATTTCCAATTTTTTTTCAATGGGATGCTGAAATAAAGATGGAAAAAAGCATTCCGGTAGCTCTGACTGCTGAATAAGCCGAACTTTTAAATCAAAATGAACATGCTCGGAATCTTGTAACAATATGTTTTCCTGAATGGACTTGGTAATAAGAAATGGCTTCGATGTTTCATTTTGAAGTTGCAACTGCTTTCGGGAACCACCTACCAAAGTAACAGGTATTTTTAATCCGCATTCCATAGCGGTCTTTAATTGCTGTAATTTATTTGAGGAATCAAATAATGGGTTTCCCAAACATTTTTTTGAAATTTCCCTATAGAAAAAATTTGTCAGCGTTTCAAATTCAGATATCAATTGAGTTTGAATCAGTCGCTGGGAAAGG
>CAZMRM010000440.1:0-3115 GCA_964568515.1 uncultured Chitinophaga sp.
GTTCCTCTTCCAAGAAGTACATCAATACGCACTTTTTGATGTGGTTCCATGTGTTCGTACACCATGCTTGTTCCTTTTACCATGCTACAGGCAATAATACCTACCATTGCAATGACAAACAGGTTTCTTCCGTTACGTTTCACAAACAATAAAGCAATGGTACATAAGGAACCGATAATGATGAACAAATAAATATTGTTAATCAAAAGTGCGAGTATAAAAAGTACGATGGCCAGAAAACCAAGCAATAAATAATTTACCGACAATCCTTCCCGGTATAAGGTAAAAATGAAAGCAACAAATACAATGGCCAGACCTGTTTCATCTTGCAGTTGCTTGATGATGAGCAAGGGAACGCCAATGATAACAAGTGCAATGAATGTGTTTTTATAGTCCGCAATTTTGATATCCTGGTTACTCAGAAATTTGGCGAGTGCCAGGTTGGTGGCAAATTTCATGAATTCTGCAGGCTGTATTCCAAAGTCGCCAAAACGGAACCAGGAGCGGCTTCCTTTTACTTCCCTTCCTAAAAAGGGTACGGCAATATTGGCCGCCAGGAACAAGCCAAAGATAAGGTAAGCAAATGCCGTATAAAAATTTTCATCGATGATCAAAATAATAATGGCCAGTACAAGGGACGTGACGATCCAGATAAGCTGCTTTCCATATTTCTGACTGATGTCGGTGATCACATAATGATCCTCATTATATACCGCTGCATAAATATTCATCCATCCCATGACCATTAACACGAGATAAATCAATACCGTTATCCAATCGATATTGTAAAAGATGGTTGAATTAGTGCGCTCTCTCAACGGGTTGTTTTTTATGTATCAGATCGCCCTCCAGCATCCGTTTCTCCAGATCCGGGCGTGTAATTTTTCCTTTTAAATATTTTTCAACCATCAACCGTGCGATGGGTCCGGCCCAGGTAGTTCCCCATCCGCCATTTTCAATCAATATACCGATTGCAATTTTTGGATTGTCAATCGGAGCAAAACATACATACACCGAATGGTCTTTGCCATGTGGATTCTGTGCTGTTCCTGTTTTTGCACAATAAGGAATGCCTTCAATTTTCAAACCGCCTGCAGTACCGCCTTCCACTGCTCTGGCCATACCACGTATTACGGCAGCATAAACAGCTGTGTCTTTTATTTCCGTATAATGTTTTACTTTGAAACGATCCAGCAATGTATCATTCGGATTTCCACCAATGGCTTTAACAATATGTGGTGTATAATACCAGCCTTTATTGGCGATAATGGCTACCAGGTTGGCATTCTGTAACGGAGTAATACCCATCTCTGCCTGTCCTATCCCCAATGAGATAACCGTACTTGCTTTCCAGGAACCTTTACCAAAAACTTTATCATAATACTTGATGGAGGGAACATTTCCTCTTAATTCGTTGGCCAGATCCGAACCGGTTCTGGTACCCAGACAAAAGCTGGTAGCAATATCCCTCCAGTTTTGGTAAGCCTTATAAATAGTAGGGAATTTTCTGTCCTCAATCACACTTTTAAATACAAACGAAAAATAGGAGTTGCAGGAAGTACCAATAGCTCCTGTCAAATCCATGGGTGAAGGATGCGGGTGACATTTGGGACGTCCTCCTAATGGCGGATATCCACGGGCGCAGGGATAATAGGTATGAGGAGTCAGTACTTTTTCATTTAAGCCGATCAATGCCATCACCAGCTTAAAGGTTGATCCGGGAGGATAAGAAGCCATCGTAGAACGGTTGAACAAAGGTTTACCGATGGAGTCCAGTGATAACATAGCAAAGTTTTTATTGCGGGCGCGGCCAACAAATAAATTCGGGTCATAGGTCGGACTGGTGATAATGGAGAGTATCTCCCCCGTTTGCGGATCAAGTGCAACCAAACTACCGATCTTATTCTGCATGAGCAATTCACCGTAAGACTGCAGATCTGCATCGATAGTGGTAGTCAGCGGTTTACCGGGGATCGCAGCTGTATCATACAATCCATTCATGTAACTCCCTTTATCCCGGTTGTTCACATCCACCATCATGATACGCAATCCTTTTTTTCCTCTCAGTACTTTCTCATACGTTTTTTCAATACCACTGATGCCTAAATAATCACCTTCTTTGTAATACGGATTTTTTTGAGTGAGGGCCTTGTCTGCCTCACCGATATAACCCAGCATATGAGCAGCTATTTTCCGGGGATATTTTCTGAGCGTTCGTGGTTGTACATAAAATCCCGGAAAGCGATACAATCGTTCCTGCAAAGAAGCATACTCACGTGGTGATAATTGTTTTTCAAAAATAGATTCCCTTCGTGGAGAATTAGGTGCCTGTATGGCTTTCAACATTTTTTTTACAAATGACTCCTTTGTAATGCCCAACAGATCACAAAAATCTGCTGTATCCAGCTTCTTTACATTCTTAGGTAATACCATTAAATCATAAGCCGCTTCATTGTATACGAGCAGTTTATTATTACGATCATAGATGTATCCGCGTAACGGAAATTCTGTCTGATAACGGAAAGCCTGGTTTCGTGCATCCAGTTTATAGCTGTCATCTATCACCTGAATGTAAAAAAGACGGGTAATGAATGCCAGTCCTACCAACAAAAATACGCCTATAATGATATATTTTCTTTCCGATAGCTGGTTCATTATTCTTGTTTTTTACGATAAAACAAATACTGTGTCACAATAACCAATACCAGTGTAAAAAAGGAACTGATGAGTACCCGCACAAGCGTGGAAAAAAATTCGGAGAAACGAAAAATTTCTATATAAAATAAAATCAGGTGATGGGAAAGGATCAGGATACCTGCATAGGAAAGGAACCAGGGAACACCAAGATACTGAACGGTAGGTTGCGTTCCGAATTCATATCCATCACGTGGCGAAAATAATTTCAATATCCCCGGACGTATGTATCCCATAAATACGCAGGCAGCAGCATGCATCCCACCGGTGTCACAAAATACATCGATGGTTATACCAATTAAAAACGAACTGATAAGAACAAGCCATTTTGGTGTTTCGAAAGGAAGGATGATAATAAACAATACATAAAGAAAAGGATTGATGAACCGTCCCAGTTCAATGTTATTGATAATTAACACCT
>CAZMRM010000441.1:0-3106 GCA_964568515.1 uncultured Chitinophaga sp.
ACAGTATCATCAAGCAGATTGATATCTGGCCGGTTCCTGCCGTTGATTTTGGATCCCCCAAAAGTGGTTGTAAACCGGTATGTGCCGATTTTAAAGACCTTTCAACCATTTCCATCGGAAGCATCAGCAAATGGGACTGGAACTTTGGTGATCCTTCTTCCACAGGTTCCAACACCTCCGATATCTCCGATCCTGCTCATTGCTATTACAATCCGGGGACCTATGATGTTTCTTTAACTGTGGAATCGGATAAAGGCTGCAGGGCCACCTTACAAAAAAAGAAACTGATTGAAGTGTTCAGCGGTCCGCAGGCAGCCTTTATGCCCAATATCACCGAAGCAGAAATTTTTAATGCCAGCATTAGTTTCTTCGATCAGTCGGTGAATGCAGTCAGCTGGCACTGGGACTTTGGAGTGAAAGACTTAAGCAATGATACTTCCATCATTCGTCATCCTGCCTATACCTATTCCGATACCGGTAAATATGATGTTTGTTTGACCGTAAAAAACAACATAGGCTGCAGCGATTATGTTTGCCACCCCATAGTGATCAAACCTTACTGGACCTTTTATATTCCCAATGCTTTTACGCCAAATGGTGATGGCTTCAACGATTTCTTCAATGGTACCGGTTACAACATTACCGAGTATCAATTATGGATCTACGACCGCTGGGGGAATATGATCTATACCACCGGACAAACCGATAACCCGGAGAGCGCCGTTGCCTGGGATGGAAAAGCCAACAACGGACAGGATATTTCCCAGATAGATGTATATGTATGGAAAGTACAACTGAGGGATATTTTTAAAAAGCAACACAACTATGTAGGAACAGTCACACTTGTAAAATGATCAGGCTGTATGATATTAAAGGATAAGCAGTAAAACAATAACATCTCTAAACCATTGTATATGAAACAAACCCGGATTTTTTTCTTATTCTCTTTCTTGTTTTTTTCAGCTGCTGCTATTTATGCACAGTCCTGCAAAGAAATCATCGGTTATTATCCGAACTGGCAGGGCTATTCCAGGAACAACATTTTCAAACCGGGCAATATCAGATTAAGTAATTACACGATCCTCAACTATTGCTTTTTTAAGCCCGAGTTGAACGGTAAAATAACGAGTACCGATGCGGATGCGGATAAAGAGCTGCTGGAAGGCCCTTCTTCCTTGATTGCACTTGCTCATCAGGCGGGGGTAAAAGTGATGGTATCTATTGGTGGCTGGACACTCTCTGATAATTTTCCAACCATTGCTGCAGGAACTGCGGCCCGTGCAAATTTTGCAGGTGACTGCAATAAATTACTGAAACAATACAATTTTGATGGAATTGATATTGACTGGGAATACCCTGGATATGATGAACACATGGGTGGTCCGGCAGACAAAAAGAATTTTACCGTTTTTATGAAACAGATCCGGGATTCCATTGATGCACTTGGAACACGTACAGGCAAACAATATAAACTTTCTTCCTGCTTTGGAGCAAGTGCCGAACGGGCCTCCAACATCGAATGGGCCAAGATCATTCCTATCCTGGATATGATCAACGTGATGAGTTATGATTATTTCGGAGAATGGGATGCTGTTGCCAATCACAATTCACCTTTGTATGCCCCCACTTCCGGAGAACCATCCTTTAATATGAACAGTACATTCACATTGTTAACACAACAGCACAGTGTGCCTGCTTCCAAAATAAATCTGGGAATTCCATTTTATGGCCGCAGTCAGAAAGGCGCAACCGCTTTGTTCAAACCAACCAGTGGCCAGCCGGATTTAACAACCTTTCCGGATGAAGAAGGTGCCCCTGCTTATTATGCGGTGATGGCCAATATGTCAAAATTTAATTACTATTGGGACAATACCGCCCAGGTTCCTTATTTATTAGGCAAAGCATCCGGACCGGCTTCCGGCACCTTTGTATCCTATGATGATAAAAGATCCATCGGTTTAAAAGCCGCTTACGTAAAAAGTAAAGGAGCACGCGGTGTGATCGTCTGGGATGTATCCCATGACCTGATGGAAACATTTCCGGGTTCGGGCATTCCCGGAGGAAATCCTTTGGCAGATACTTTACATCAGATACTTTGCGGAACAACCACTCATGTGGAAAGCCCCGTTAACATAACGGCCCTTGATATGGTTATTTTTCCAAATCCGGCATCTAATCAGGCTACTATCCGTATGGATGTATTGAATGCAGGAAATTATTCGGTGATTGTATACGACCTGTTAGGACAAGTGCTGCAATCCCGGAACGTAGAGCTTGCAAAAGGGTCTAACCAATTACTGTTGTCATTGGCTGATTATAAAAACGGATATTATTTTATCAAGGTACAGAACGGAACACATTCCATCAGCAAAAAATTAATTGTTAACCATTGAAATCATCTCTGAAACCATTGTGTACACTTATTAATTATTAAAACCAATGCTATGAAAAAAATAACTTTACTATTGTTTGGATTGTTGCTGTTGAAAGTTTCTTTTTCACAAACCACACTTACGTTAAATGCTCTTCCGCTTCAAACAGCGATCAATGAAGGTGCAACGGTTACCTATACATTTGATCAGACAATTGATGCAGTTGCATCAAGGAACCCCGGTGTAATAAGCTGGCAGTTATCTGGCAACACTGTTGCATTCAAAGGATTAAAAGCCGGAAGGACCGGATTAAAAATAACAGCCGGTTCCAAAAGTTATTACATGGGATTACGTGTAAATACGAGTACCGGGGCTATTCCGGGTATGCCTCCGTATGTATCCATTGGTTCGGTAAGTGAAGATATTACTGCTGATTTGCAGTTCTGGAAGGATATACAACCCGGTGCTAAAAATAAATCCATGGATATTCGTTACATCTACATCAATGGTGGTCCTATTAATGGCTGGCACAGCTGGGGAGCACAACGCCCCGGACAATTTTCAAGGGAAAGTTTACGACATGGCCTCATTCCTTTTTTTGTTTACTACAACATTCCGGATGCAGGTGAAAGTTTCGAGCTCGATCTGAAACACATTCAGGATCCGGCTTACATGACTGCTTACTTCAATGATCTGAACATGTTCCTCGACTCTGTTGAAAATGTAATGAAAGG
>CAZMRM010000442.1:0-272 GCA_964568515.1 uncultured Chitinophaga sp.
CATTTGCAAATGATTACAACGAGGATGAGGATAGCGATAATGATGACAATAATGATAAAGAATCAGCAGAATCAACTGACAGATCAGGCTTTTCTTCCTATGATGATAAAGATGATGAGGAAGAAGAAGATGACGATGACGATGACGATGACGACGATGATGACGACGACGATGACGACGATGATGACGACGACGATGATGATGACGACGATGATGAGTCAGATTTAAAAGTAGCAAAGCCTGCTAATGTCAAAAAAATTAAATCCACCACT
>CAZMRM010000442.1:282-3072 GCA_964568515.1 uncultured Chitinophaga sp.
ACTTCCCATCAAAATGGCAGCGTTGTTAAGACTGTAAAAAAAGCTGTAAAAAAAGCACCTGCTAAGAAGGTTGCCAAAAAAGTACCTGCTAAGAAAGCAGTGAAAGCGCCAGCTAAGAAGGTCACAAAAAAAGCAATTACTAAAAAAGCTACTAAAAATAAAAAGGTTGTAA
The DNA here is from genome assembly GCA_964568515.1 of uncultured Chitinophaga sp. Classification (GTDB taxonomy): domain Bacteria; phylum Bacteroidota; class Bacteroidia; order 2-12-FULL-35-15; family 2-12-FULL-35-15; genus 2-12-FULL-35-15. Next base: position 455 of record CAZMRM010000442.1, read on the forward strand.
AGAAAGCTGCAAAAAAAACAGCTCCGAAAAAAGCAGTAAAAAAGTCTGTTAAAAAAGCAGCCAAAAAATCAACAGCAAAAAAATCAGTAAAGAAGGTTGTTAAAAAAATTGCTAAAAAAGTTACGAAGAAAGTAGCAAAGAAAGCAGCTCCTAAAAAAGCGGCCAAAAAATCTGTTAAAAAAGCAATAAAGAAAGTTGTTAAAAAGGTTGCCAAAAAAGCAACTAAAAAAGCAGCTCCCAAAAAAGGATCAGCAAAAAAAGCAGTTAAAAAATCAGCTAAGAAAGCTAAAAAGGCAGGACGCCGATAAGGTAAGTTCCTTATATAAAAAATACGATTCTTTAAATCATTATGGATTCAAATTTTGTTGATTATGTGAAGATCTGCGGTCGGTCCGGTAAAGGTGGGAGTGGTTCGGCTCATTTACATCGAAGTAAACTAACAGCTAAAGGCGGACCAGATGGAGGAGATGGAGGTAGAGGAGGACATATTATTGTTCGCGGCAACAAGCAGTTCTGGACATTGATCCATTTAAAATATCGTAAACATGTAATTGCAGAAGCTGGTCAAAATGGTGGGAGCGCACGCATGACCGGTGCAGAAGGGAAGGATGAAATTCTGGACGTTCCGCTTGGTACCATTATTAAAGATGCAGAGACCGGGGAAATCGAAGGAGAGATCACAGAAGACGGACAGGAAATCATTATAGTGCCTGGAGGTAAAGGAGGACTTGGCAATGATCATTTTAAATCCTCTACTAACCAAACACCCCGTTATGCACAACCAGGGCTTCCTGGTCGCGAGGAATGGAAAATACTGGAATTAAAGGTACTGGCAGATGTAGGTTTGGTTGGTTTTCCAAATGCCGGTAAATCAACATTATTATCGGTTTTAACAGCAGCGAAACCAGAAATCGCAAATTATCCGTTTACTACGCTTGTTCCTAACCTGGGAATAGTAAAATACAGAGATTACAAATCGTTTGTAATGGCTGATATTCCAGGGATCATTGAAGGAGCACATGAAGGAAAAGGAATAGGGTTGCGTTTTCTACGTCATATAGAACGCAACTCTATTCTTTTATTTTTAGTACCTGCTGATACAAATGATATCATTAAAGAGTATAAAATTTTACTTCACGAACTGGACGAGTATAATCCGGAGTTACTTCATAAAAAAAGGGTATTGGCCATTTCAAAATGTGATCTCTTGGATGATGAATTGCTTGCTGAAATAAAAAAAGATATGAAAAAACGGTTCAAAGAAAAAGCAAGTGTTCCGGTTCTGTACTTCTCTTCTCAGACAAACATGGGGTTGGTGGAATTAAAGGATGAGCTGTGGAAACAATTAAATAGTAAAGAAAATACGTTCGACTATTAATTAAAATAATGGGTCTCGATCATTTTATCACTTGTAAAAAAACGAAATGCCTATAATTGATTCCTTAAAAGAACTGGATACGGAACTATTTCTTTTTTTTAATGGTAAAAACAGCCCCTTGATGGATCACGTAATGGGATGGGCCAGTACAAAATACATCTGGATACCACTTTATCTTTTTCTTCTTTATTTGGTGTTCAAATTTGTAGGTAAGCGCATCTGGCTTGTTATTATTGCTATTTCATTTGTCATTTTATTAAGCGATCAGATTTCCGTGCATTTGTTTAAGAATGTGTTTATGCGTTATCGCCCCTGTCATAATTTGATGATTCAGTCACAAGTGCATGTTAATGGAAGTTGCGGTGGACAATATGGTTTTATCTCTTCCCATGCTGCAAACACATTTGCCCTCGCCATGTTTCTGTCCCTGTTCTTTACCAATCGGTTAAAATTTTTTAGCTTTTACATTTTCTTATGGGCCGTTTTTGTTTCTTACAGCAGGATATACAATGGGGTTCACTATCCCGCTGATGTGGCTGTTGGTGGGTTAGTAGGTATACTGATCGGTTGGGTTTTATTTAAATTATACCGTATTACAAACGAACGCTTGCACTGTAAGCGCATATAAACCATATGGGGCATGGATCATCAAACCAGTAAAATAACGGCCACCACTTCAGAACAACAACCAGATTTATTTATTTAAATGGATATGCATTTGTACGTGTATCGGAATTGCCACAGGTGTTGCTTCTGCTTTGTTTCTGGCTTTCCTCGATCTGGTAACAGCGTATAGAGAAAACCATTTGTTTATAATTGTTTTTTTACCCCTGGCAGGTCTCCTGATCGGGTTGTTGTATCATTATAAAGGAAGGGACGTGTCAAGAGGAAATCTGTTATTACTGGAAGAAATTCACACTCCTCAAAAACACTTCCATTTATGATGGGTCCCTTCATATACATCAGTACCGTAATTACACACTTGTTTGGTGGCTCTTGCGGACGCGAAGGAACTGCAATCCAGATGGGTGGAAGTATAGCCGATCAGTTTGCCAGACTTCTGAGGTTTACCAGGAATGATCGAAAACTCATTCTTATTTCAGGCATCTCGGCAGGCTTTTCTGCTGTATTTGGTACACCACTGGCCGGAATTATTTTCGGATGGGAAGTGGTAAGCATTGGAAAGCTTAAAAATAAAGCATTGTTGCCAGCTATCGTCACTGCATTTATAGCTGATTTC
>CAZMRM010000443.1:0-3055 GCA_964568515.1 uncultured Chitinophaga sp.
AATGCATGTACATTCCGTAGAATACAAGTCAAAAATAGACAAATTTCCGTATTTTGCGTTATCCGTTTTATATTTTAAAATATCTTTTTTAACATCTTTACTCCATTTCCAGCAATGAGATATTTAAAAGTAGCATAGGTTATGAACATATTAACACATTTCAACAAAAAGAAAAAGAGAAGCAAAAAAAGGAAAGGTTACAACAACAATATATCTTGACTTCGTTGTATATCTGTCCTGCATATGGGGTACATTATAAATGTACAAATGAACGTAAAAAGCTTATACCTGCTCCGTATTAAAATTAACTTATCTCTTATCATACTATTTAGTTGCCAAAATCTTCAGAAAAGTATTTTAACTATTCAGGATTACAAAATAAATATGTATTATCGTACGTGGTAATGTAATTGAATTTAATCCAATGAAAGCGATAAGTTATACTGAATTACGAAAGAACATGAAAGAAAATTTGGATCTGGTTGTGGATTCGGATGAAACAATTATTGTTCATCGTCCAGGTGACAAAACGGTTGTTATCATTTCACTGGAAAAGTACAACAGCATGATTAAAACAGGATACTCATTCCGTAAAAAATAGTGACAAAAAAAGATAAAGAATTGCCTGGATCCGGTAATTGTTTTACAAGGCAGATTCACTGTTATTCTAAAGAATAATCTGTTACTTTTTTTTGATCATTCCTATATGCATCAGTGCATCTCCTTCATTCACCACCGGTTGATTGTTGATCCCGATAATATATCCGCTGTGCGAGCTGATTATTTTTTCTTCCACTTCACCATAAGGATCGCAGATCATACCAATTTCTTCTCCTTTTTCAACAGCATTGCCATTTGATTTTACAGTATGAAACAAGCCCGATGCTTTTGCACGCAGCCAGGTGGCGCCTTCGAGCGGAACAGTGTTGTTCGCTGGGATATCTGCCTTGATCATTTTTAAAGCGTTCATGAGCCGAAGACAGCCATTGATCCCTTCATTGATGGATACATAATCAAAACGGGATGATTCTCCGCCTTCAAAAACAAGAATGGATTTTCCTGCCTTTGCTGCCTCCTTACGCAAAGTATGTTCACGAAAAGGAGAGTTCACAATAAACGGGGGTTGAAAATGTTTGGCGATCTCCAGATTTTGTTTGTGTGAGAAGATACAACGCAGCTGGGGTGTATTGTTTATTTTTGATCCGCCGGTATGAAAATCAATTCCTAAATCAATTTGCGGAATGATTTCTTTCATAAGGTCATAAGCGATCCGGCTTCCCAGTGATCCTGTTCTGCTTCCCGGAAAGCAACGGTTGAGATCCCTGCCATCCGGCAAATCACGGGAACCATATAAAAACGAGATGATATTGAAAACGGGAATGGCAACAACACTTCCACATGAGGGCTGACGTATCTCTTTGCGGGAGATGAGCCGGCGCACAATTTCAATTCCATTGATCTCGTCTCCATGCATCCCCGCAAGTAACAAAAGGGTAGGTCCGGGATTCACCGAACGAAAAACATAAACAGGGATTTCAATTACTGTTTTTGTCGGAAGCTGGTAAAGATTTAAATTGATCTGTGCGGAGCTTCCAGGATTGATACCGGTGCCGTTTATCCGGATGATGTGTTGCTGAGTAGCCATGTCACGATGGGTTGTTAAACTCATTGCGTTCTATATATTCAATAATTCTTCCGGCAATATCCACACCGGTGGCATTTTCGATACCTTCCAGTCCCGGAGATGAATTGACTTCCATTACCAGCGGGCCTCGTGAAGATTGTAACATATCCACACCGGCAATTGCGAGCCCTAATTTTTTTGCTGATTTAATAGCTGTTTCACGTTCATCTTTTGAAAGCTCCAATACTGTTGCTCTTCCTCCGCGATGCAGGTTGCTTCTGAATTCACCGGGTAAGCCTTGTCGTTTCATTGCTCCAACCACTTTTCCATCCACAACAAAGGCCCTTATGTCTGCACCCTGTGCTTCCTTTATAAATTCCTGTACAAGAATGTTGGCTTTTACAGCCAGAAAAGATTCAATAACCGATTTGGCCGATCGTTGTGTTTCTGCAAGAATGACTCCTATGCCCTGGGTACCTTCCAATAATTTTATAACAACGGGTACACCACCTACCTGCTCAATCACATTATCAATATTTTTGGGAATACTGGCAAAAGCTGTTTTAGGCATGCCGATTCCTGCTTTAGCAAGTAACTGTAAACATCTCAGTTTATCACGTGCACGTACCAGCGCCTGGGATTCCACACATGAAAACACTTTCATTTGTTCAAACTGGCGAACCACTGCAGCTCCATAAAAAGTGACTGACGTTCCGATACGTGGAATAATAGCATCCACTCCTGTGATTTGTTTTCCACCATAAAAAATCTGAGGATGGCCCTTTTCAATTACCAATACACATTTTAAATGATCCAATACACTTACATCATGTCCGTGCTGCTCGGCAGCTTCAACCAATCTGCGTGTAGAGTATAATTTGGGCCCTCTGGAGAGGATGACAATTTTCATATATAACTGGCTTAATTGAATTAAAACACTGTTTATGTTGATAACAGGGTATTGATTTGAGAAACATCAACGATATAGCGATTTCTTAATATTCTTCTTCCTATCAGAACAGGATATCGCATATCGCTTCTGTCTGTTAGCGAAAATACAGATTTTATTCGTCGTCGTCCTATCTTTATGGTCGTTTTTATAGTGTAGCGGATCTCTACTTCGCCGGAAGAGTTTTTAATTTTTTTTTGCCCGTATTCAGAAAAATGATGTTCGCCGGGATCATAACCAGGAAAGGAAGGGTGTAATAACCGGAAAATTAATATACCATTCTCTTCTCTTACCTCATGACAATATAAAGCAGAGGAATAGGCACCGGTATCAATTTTAGCAACAATATTACTTAGACCCAGTTCCGGAAAACCGATCAGTTCTCTTCGTCCGATGGTACGTTTTTCTTTACTGTTTTTCATGCTTATAAACTATTGCAAGATCAAATTTTTATTTAAAACTTTAATTTGTTCATCTGCATA
>CAZMRM010000444.1:0-245 GCA_964568515.1 uncultured Chitinophaga sp.
CCAAATGGAATAAAACGGATCTTAAAAATTTTAATCCCAAAGGTGTAAAAGATGAACTGGTCTATTATTCCAGCCAGTTTAACAGCATCGAACTGAATGCAACCTTCTACCAGGCGTATGGTCCGGAGCAATTTGAAAAATGGTACGAAAAAACCCCGGAAGGATTTCAGTTTTTTCCTAAGATCCCTCAAACAATCAGTCATTTAAAAAGACTGAATGATGTAAAGACCCTGACAGAGGAATTT
>CAZMRM010000444.1:255-3033 GCA_964568515.1 uncultured Chitinophaga sp.
GCAGCAGCCCACCTGGAAGAAAAACTGGGAATGATCTTTCTTCAGCTGCATGACAATTTTAAACCCAGGGATTTTGACCGGCTGGAAAAATTTGTAAAAGAGTTTCCCCAAGGAGTTCCTTTAGCGGTTGAATTAAGAAACACGGAATGGGTGAACAATAAAGCTGAAGCAGATCGTGTATGTGAACTGTTTAAAAAATACAAGGTTACCAATGTGATCGTGGATACGGCCGGCAGGCGTGACCTGGTACACATGCGACTCACCACTCCGGTTGCTTTTGTTCGTTATGTCGGGGCCAATCATCCGAGCGATTATACACGCCTGGATCCCTGGATAAAACGGATTGTGAAATGGCACAAAGCCGGTTTAAAAAAACTGTATTTTTTTGTGCACCAGAATCATGAAGTGGAATCGCCTTTATTATCCGCTTATTTTATAAAAGAACTCAATGCGGCACTGAAGCTTGAGTTGCATGTTCCGCAACAACCCGTACTTGCACCAAAAAAAGAAAGGGTGTCAGGGAAACAGACCAATCTGTTTTCCTGAAATGGTACCTGGACAGGCGGTGGAATAAATATAAAATTTGTTACTTTTTTTATTATAATTCTGATCACCTTGATCGTCTGTGTAATCCGGCAACTTACAAAATGAGGTACAAAAACGTATTAAGATGGTATAAAAGAATATGGAAGTTGTTTTCCTATGCATAGATGAATTAACAGAATAAAAAAAAATCACGACCGGTAGCAGGATTTAAAATAAGAAAGAAAAGTACCTGCTGCAAAACTATTTGAACGTGTGCTCTTATAAAATAACCGTGCAGGCAGCTGCAAAAATCCAAAGAGGTCTTATAGCACACTATGTTAAATAGCCGCCCCATCCTTATGCCCCAGTGCACTAAGCCGTAGCAAGCCAAAAGCAAAAAAAAGTGCCTTGAATTAACAAAGTAATTCATGCAAAATTTGTTACTTAAATAAAATAATATACATTTGCTCACATGAAATAAAAAAGAGATAGAAATATAAGAATAGCGTTTAGCGAAAAACCTGTAACCAAAAAGTCAAAAATTAAATGTACACAGGAAGTTTTAGCAAATGCTCGCGCAAAGGCGTGGGCGTTGCTTTACTTTGTGTACAGGGCTTTGACTCCCGTGGTTACAAGTATTGCAACTAACCCACGCTGATTTTTTTTAAATATAATCGAGACAAAATTTGAAATAAGTACAATAAGTAACAACTGATAATTATGACTGTTATGTTTTTATCATAATACTGATGTTTTTTCTGATTAAGCCTATTCAAAATACTTCTTTATGGTGCGCACCTAGAAGACAGGAGTTATCCTATAAATAGCCGCTACCGCGTGAAAAGTAGTTAGATTTAAATTTATAACCTTACTGTGTAAAGGAAACAGTTCACACAAATGAAAACATCAAAATTTAATTCGGCAAAACTTTTTAAAAGTTTTGAACTTGGTCAAAACCAATTATCTACCTTATTAGGTGGAGCAGATACTTCACCTGGTGGGGGGCAGGCACCGCCAACAAAAGCTTGTAATTATTGGGAAATAGGTAATGCAGCTTGCAGCAAAGAATGTCCAGATTCAACATTAGATTATAAAGGAAATGGATAATTAATTTAAGGAATATATTAAACCAATTTAATGATTAATTACTGAGTTTAATATATTCCTTCTTTTTATTTTATTAAATAAATAATATGGTTTTAATTGTTTCCTATAGTGGAGGAAGTGTTAATGAAGTAATTGACTGGTTAGATTCGAGAGGAGTAATTGTGCATAGATTAAATCCTTATTTGGATGAGATTGACCTGCAAGAAATTCAATTAACAAATGAGAAAACAGATATACAACTTCATTTTAGAAATAGAAATATAACATCTAAACTTAGTGACTACAGATCAATTTGGATATGGCATGCAAATTTGAAATTCAATAATTCGATTCCTAAACCGTTAAACAATGAAGATTGTGAGGTAATAAACAGAGTAGAAACTTCTTTGAAGAATCATAATACGATCCTGATTAATTATTTAGCGGAATATTTAATTTATTTGCCTGTTAAGACGATTGGGAACTATAAATTACAAGACCTAAACAAATTGGAAGTTCTTTTGAAAGCCAAAATGCTTGAAATAACTATACCAGATTCATATATTGTTTCGAGTAAAAATAGATTGATAGACTTACTAAAGGAAAAGGAAATAATAACAAAACCATATCATGAGGTTATATTTCCCATTTATGATGGAAAGCCTTATCAAAATTATACATCGGAAATTACAAACGATAATTGCGAAAAAATAGAGGAAGAGTTTTATCCAACATTATTGCAAAAAAAAATTAATAAGCTTTTCGAGATTCGCACATTTTATTTATTTGGTAAATTTTACTCAATGGCAATATTTTCGCAACAATCAACAAAAACAAAATTGGATTTTAGAAATTATAATTTTGAGAAACCTAATAGAACAGTGCCGATTAATCTACCTGTGGGGATTGAAAAGAAACTAAATAAACTAATGCGTAATTTAAGTTTGAATATGGGTGCAATTGACTTAATTTATACATCTACTAACGAATATGTTTTTTTAGAAATTAATCCTGTAGGACAATTTGGGATGATCTCTACTCCTTGTAATTATTATTTGGAAAAATTAATTACGAATCATTTAATTGAAAACAGTGGAAATTAATTCATACCTTAAGAACAATTTTGAAAAGCTTCCTTTGAGCCATCAGAATTTTATCTCTGCAGCA
>CAZMRM010000445.1:0-3021 GCA_964568515.1 uncultured Chitinophaga sp.
ACACGAAGCCGCCCCGGCAAAGTCTCTTGCCCACCCACCGTTCAGTGCTTAAATTATTATTGATACTCACCAATTCATAAACTAAAAAGGATCAAAAATTTAACTCTATATAATAAACTCAATTACTACCAAAACGCTTTCACAATCCCAAGCTTCCAGATAATCTTCACTGCCCAGTTTTGTAACTTTAACAATCGCATCTTGATCAGTGATTTATCTCCTTTTACTATATCGGCTGCAGCTTCATCATTTTCAAAAATTTTAACCTCCAGGTTCCCATAGTTTATTGTTTAGTTCTCAGGCAAAATGGTTTTTGAAGATAAAAAAAGGAAATTGAAACAGCCAATGATTGCTAGCAGTACTGGTTGAAGTTGTTCATAGACTTAAATAATTTAATACAGGTTATCGTGTTTCCATGAAACGACAGTTCAAAATTTCTTTTTTGAGCATTAAAGTACTGTTGCAATCCATGAAAGTAACCGGGCACCAGGAATAAACAGAAGCTGTGCTACAATTGTACCTGTTAATCTGGCGATTGTCATGTATACAATATACTTCCTAAAAGTTACTTCAGAACATTTACCTAAAGTCACATCATCGGTCATAGCGGATAAATGAGGGTCAATAATGACAAACATCAGTATGGTTGCAAAACCATTTATAAATGCAGATAAGTTACTTGCCGTTGTTCTATAATCAGGATTAAGATAAGATGCGTAAACAGCTGATAAAACACCGATTGTTAAAATAGCGACAGCAAAAATGTTAAGAATAAAAATTTTCCAGGGAAATTGTTTTTCGCTTTTTAATTGAGTGATATTTTCTTTTGCGGGGATCTTCATGTTGTCTTTAAAATAGAGAATCCCTGCTTTGGAAAATCCATGCATAATAAGTTTTGACATGGATTTATGAGTACTGAAACTAACTACAGCTTTTGATAAAATTCGTTGAAAGGTAGGTATTAAAATGGATCCCAGAAGTGTTGCAATTGTACAAGAGAAAATGATTAAACGGAATGTAAATTCATTACCAAAGATACCGGCTTTGATATCGTTTTCAACTGTTTTTGCAAGTAGTGGTGCTTGAAACCCGTTCGCTGTGCGTGACACCAGAACCAGAATATTAAACAAAGCAAATGAGATGGCAATTCGACCGGTTCGGATACCAACAATTCGGACAGAATAAGAAAGCGTAGTAATTAAATTAATTATAAATGTCAACGCAATGACTATTATTATTTGTATTGTCATTTTAATAAGATGTGCAATGAAGTATGAAACAACTTAGTTTTATTCTATTTGGAGAATCATCTGCCATTTTATTTATAGTTGATTTGCATAATCAATTTTTTCAGTTTCTGATTTATAATCAATACTAAGGGTAATACCTTTGGTTTTAAACTGATCAATCATAACATGTTTCTTGAAAAAATATATTATTATCGTCCGTAATTCTTATTGATTTGTGTGCCTTTTCTTACATCACTTTTTGTATCCGTAATTCAATTCCAAAAGATAATAATTTTATGAGCTTGTTCGTCGTAATCTGATAATTAGTCCCCGAAATAGGGTGTAATATCTGAATAGTTCATTGGTGCGTGATAAAGTGGAGGTATTCAATTGGGAAACTTAAAAAATATACAACAATCCCGTGTTGGATAAGGGTTTCAAAATGCAGTGAAAGAAAAGTGATAACAATTTTTAGAATTGACAATAATTTATATATTTGGGAACAATCTTCAAATAAATCTAACCCCTTAAACTTTCATCTTATGGACGAATTCATTGGAATCATCAAGCTATTTGCCGGTAATTTTGCTCCTCAAGGCTGGGCATTTTGTAATGGGCAGTTATTACCCATAGCACAAAACACGGCATTATTTTCTATTCTGGGAACCACCTACGGAGGTGATGGTCGTAGTACTTTTGGTTTACCGGATCTTCGCAGCCGTGTTCCGGCAGGTGGAGGTCAAGGGCCTGGCCCCGGCTTGCCATCCATCAATTTGGGCGAGCTTGGAGGAGAGCCCACGCATACATTGATTGCTTCCGAAATGCCTGCGCATACGCATACAGCTGTTGTTGCAGGCAATGCAACTTTGTCGGTGAGCTCGGCTGATTCCAGTCAGACCAATGCTACTGCAGGTGCCAGCATTGCCACTCCAGGAAGCCCTGGAAGAGTTTTTACACCCACTCTCGGGTTTAATACTTCTACTCCTGACACCGTTTTAAATGCTGCTTCTGTAAATACTTCTTCATTGGCAGTGAACAATGCGGCCGCTGGCGGAAGTGCGCCTCATAACAACATGCAGCCTTACCTGGGCCTAAGTTATATCATTTGCCTGACAGGGCTTTACCCAACCAGAGGATAACTGCGAATTCAATTTTATTTTTTCAACTGGTACGTCCACCCGGGAACAGAGCGATAGTTGTATACCAGTTTAAAATACGAATAGCCGTTCATGTTGGCTAGGGAAGCAACACAATGCGGGTTTGTGATCAACGATTCCGACGGATGCAGGTATGTCGTTCCAAAAATCCGGAGCTGCGTAAAGATGCAGACGTCGGGATAGTTGTTCACTTCTTTAGGAATTTTATAATAATCACTTTCAATCTGTTTGGATGTACCATGTGTCAGCAAATGAAAATCCGTCTCGCTGCTGATCGAAAATAAGGTACCCAGCAGCCATCGTTTGGGAACTGGCAAGAGGTGTTCATCGGGAAGAACAAAGGTATCCGTGCTGCTTTTCAGATAAGGTTCTTTACCAAAAAAAGTGCAGGCTACATCCAGTTTTATTTCTTCGGGAATAAAAATTCCGTTGGGGATAAGCTGTGAACGCAGGTGTTCTGTAATGGCCACTTGTGGTTCACGTATGAGACCCTGGTACATCGTCTCTGTTAAAATAAGATGAAAATTTTTTCTGTGTACATATGCTGTAGCATCGATCGCTACAAAGTTAATGTTGTAATGCTCAAACCCCAGTTGCATAACCAGCTGCCGGGCCGACTCAAGTGAGCAGGCATG
>CAZMRM010000446.1:0-3008 GCA_964568515.1 uncultured Chitinophaga sp.
GCCTATTATAGCTATAACTGGTATTTATGGCATCCCGTTTTTGTTATTTTTATTACGGAAAAATCAGGTAATACATTAACGGGTTTAGTGATATATATAGTAGTTACTTTTATAGTGGCTATAATTGCAACGATACTGATTGAAGAAACATTTCTGAAAAGAAGGAAATTGATTTTAAGCAGGATCTTTAAAATAAATAAAGGATGACTTATTTGAAATCAGAGAACGGATTGTAAACTGAGCCGGTTTTTATCAGAAAGTAAAGATTCAGTTTGGTGAGTTCAAACGTATTGAATCAGGATTTCGTTAAATGTGAACGTTTTAAATTATAACATAATCCCCAATATTTGTTGCAATTTTTCCTCTTTTTAAATTTTTGAAAACCTTTGGAATGCTAAATCTTGCCGTTAACTAAGAATCCGATAATTCACTTCCCGGTGCCAGTCTCTTGTTCTAGTTTTGAATTGAAATAAATTGATGCGCAAATTCAATTTTACATTCAGTTTTTGATAACAGGTGAATAATCAGAATAGATCCTGTACAGTGTGTTGTGCAACATGCGCCAGCACGGATTCTGAATATTCATATTTACTGATTATCGTGGGGAAATAAGCGGAACAGGTACCTTAAAATAGTACGCATCACTCTAATATCAATCACCATGAAAAAAATTATTTTTATACTTTTAATAGGACAGTCCTTTTTGGGATATAGTCAAAATCAGAGGCAAAAAGCCGGAAAAGTGAACAGCTCCGATTCGCTTACATGTTGTATACCCACTTACCAGGGAGCCTATACCTGCCAGGGTGGAGGGGGAGCATTTACCAATGCAATTCTGAATATCAATAATAATACAGATTGCTCAGTGAATTATGCAAATCTTGTACAAATTATTATTGATACGGATCCCTGGATCATCTCCGGTACGGGTACACCAGGAAGCAGTATCAAGACCATCAACGGACCTTTTACCGGTGGCACATTACCAGGTGTTACATTTAAGGTAACAGGAGGATGTCAACCTTATGTATCCGGTCTCATCAGTTATGTGTTCAATGACGAATGCGGTACCATTGTCGATGAGTTTCATATTGATAATCCAAACATGCTCATAGCACCACAAAAAGAATCGGTGAGGGCAGACATCAATGTGTTTCCGAATCCGACATCATCTGTAATCAGATTCAGTGGGACGGATTTAAGCAAAAGCAAAATTTCCATCACCAATGACAGAGGTGTTGAAATTATTCATGATGCACGTATGGATAATGAAATCAATATAGAACAACATCCTAAAGGAAATTACTATTATAGAATTACCGATGAGAATGGAGTGGTGAAAGAAGGAACCCTTATTAAGAATTAGTAATTAACTTACCTGATAAAAGATGAGGGAGACCGGCTGAACAGCCGGTCTCCTTTTTTATAAAAGTCGTGTTCATGTTTGAAGTTACTGCTAAATGGATGCTTTTGGGACAAAATATATAATTCAGTTGTTTTGACCTTAATTCCCTGAAAAAAATTAATTTTGTGGTCAAATTAGGAAGGCATGATTAGCTTACAATCCATATGAACGGAAAATTTGAGTTGCCTGTTTTATTATATCACCGTATCGTAAATAAAAGCATGCCAGTGGGTAAGCATAAGATTTACGTGTCTGAAAAAGATTTTGAAAAACAAATGGCCTATCTCCATCAAAAAGGAATACAACCCGTTACCTTTTTTGATTTGCAACAAAATCCTTTGATGAAATTGGAAAATAAAGTGATTCTTACTTTTGATGATGGGTACAGAGATAATTATGAACTGATGTTCCCCGTTTTAAAAAAATATAATTTTAAGGCAGTCATTTACCTGGTAACGCAAACAGATCATAACTCCTGGGGAGTATCACAAAAAGAACCCCGTGTTGATTTAATGACGGATGCTCAGCTACAGGAACTAAGTGATTATGGGATAGAGATAGGAGGACATACACAACATCATCCGGATCTGTCAAAATGCAGTGAATCCAGATTGATTACTGAAATCAAAGGTTGCAGAGAAGACATAGAAAAACGGATACGCAAAAAGGCAGTCAGTTTTGCGTATCCCTTTGGTGGAATCAATGAAGCTGTAAAGCGTGTTACCAAAGAAGCCGGATATATGTTTGCAGTATCAACGAACACAGGCCCGAAAGCGTTTGGAAAAGACAACTATCAGATCCGAAGAATAGAAATAACGCCTCGAACAACACTGAACAGTTTTAAAAATAAAGTAAGCGGTTATTATTTTCACCCTTCTTTCTTTCACTCCTTATTTAAGAATAAACAACTAAACTAATAATTATGTCCATTAAAGTATCGGGTTTTACTTTCATAAAAAATGCATTGAAATTGGATTATCCGATTATTGAAGCAATAAACTCCATTCTTCCTGTTTGTGATGAATTGGTAGTTGCAGTGGGGAAATCCGAGGATGATACATTGAATTATGTGAAATCCGTTAATTCTCCAAAACTTAAAATTATTGAAACCGTATGGGATGAGTCATTAAGAGAAGGTGGAAGAGTATTGGCGGAAGAAACCGATAAAGCGTTCAGAGCCATTTCTCCGGATAGTGATTGGGCCTTTTACATACAAGGTGATGAAGTGATGCATGAAAGAGATCTGGAGAGGATCAAAAGAGCGATGATTCAATACAAGGATGACAAACGGGTGGATGGATTTGTGTTTGATTATGTGAGTTTTTATGGTTCTTACGATTTCGTTGCTGATTCAAGGCATTGGCAAAAAAAGGAAATACGGGTGATCAGGAACAGAAAAGATTTTTATTCCTATAAAGATGCCATGAGTTTTCGAAAAGGCAATAACGAGAAGTTGAATGTAATTTATTTGGATGTTCCCATTCATCACTATGGATGGGTGAAAACTCCTGCTGCCTTGCAAAGAAAGCAGATGGAATTTCATAAGATGTGGCACGACGACGAATGGATCAAAAAGAACGTGCCTGTTTTAGAGGAGTTTGAT
>CAZMRM010000447.1:0-2985 GCA_964568515.1 uncultured Chitinophaga sp.
CCTTGCAGTTAAAAGCCTCTTTTGAAAATACCTACCGTCTTCCGGAGTCGGAAGAGATCCTTGGAAACGGACTTAACATTTTAAGTAACCCTTTATTGAGACCGGAACACAGTCAAAATTTTAATGTAGAAATACAATCCACGTTTATTTTTTCCAGAAAACATCAGTTGACCCTGCAAGCCGGATACATTTACCGCAATGCCTCCGACTTTATACGCGGTGCTTCCAATGGTCCGAAAATGACCTATGAAAATGTGAACAGTGTAAAAGTAAATGGTGTGGAAGGTGGTATCAATTATATTTTTAAAGAGCTCCTATACCTCGAAGTAAATGCTACGTATCAAAACATTGTCAATACCGATAAATACGATCCTCCGAAAAGTAATATCAAAAATTACCTGTATGGCCTGCGATTGCCCAATATTCCTTATTTCTTCGGGAATGGCAGTGCCAGCTTTAATTTTAAACGTGTATTTTCCCAGGATGACAACGTCAGCGTTGGTTACAGTTGCAACTATGTAGAAGGATTTTATCTGTTCTGGCCAAGCCTTGGAAATCCGGAATACAAGAGAGAGATCCCTACACAGGTCATTCAAAGTACATCCCTCTCCTACTCTATGAAAGAAGGGCGTTATAACATTTCCATGGAATGTCAGAATTTATTTAATGTGAAAGCTTATGATTATTTCTATGTTCAGAAACCCGGACGTATGCTATTCATAAAACTGAGGTATTTTTTCAAAAAGTAAAATCAATTAATAACACTTAAAACCAATCCATAACAAATGATACAATTGAATAATTTCCATTTTTCAACCGGAAAAATGAAAGTACTGGCAGTGGCACTGATCGTCGCCTCTGTTGTTTCCTGTAAAAAGAAGGACAAAGATGAAGAAGAAACCATTGGCAATGCAGATGCTTATGTAATGGCATTGAGAGCACAAGGTACAGGAGCCACTACTACCGACTTTGTGATACAAGCGAATTCCATAACCGAAGGAGAGCTTTCCGCAGTAGGAAACGGAATAGAACAAGCCGGCTGGAACTATTACATGACCTTGGGAAATACACTGATCAGTGTGAATTACGGTGATGAAGGTACCGTTGGATATAAATTGAACGCTTCCGGTAAACTTCAGGAAAGCGGACGTTTCTGGGCAGAAAACATGGACTGCTTTGGAAAAGTAGATGAACAAAATGCCATCGTTGTTGGTGCACCCTGGGGTGGCGGAAGCTATGACTGTGAGTTAATGGTTGTAAATGCAGACAAAGTAGCCATCACTACCAGAAAATCACACCGCCTGTATGTTGAAAGTGCAAACGATACCTTGAACAAATGGCCAACTGCAGCTACCGGACGTGATGGTAAAATTTATGTTTCCTTTTATCCATTGGACGGTGAATCCTGGGAAACTCCAAAAACCGACTCGGCTTACGTAAGTATTTATAAATATCCTTCTTTGGAATACATTACTACCATTAAAGATGCCCGTACTTCACCCATCGGACTTTATGGTTCCATTCCAAGCATGTTCACTACAGAAAGCGGCGACATCTACTCCATTTCCTCTTCTTCCATTGCTGCAGGTTATACACAAGCTACCAAACCTTCCGGTATACTGCGCATCAAAAAAGGAGAAGACCAGTTTGATCCTGCTTACTTCCTGAACTTTGAACAAAAATACAATGCAAAGCTGGTAATGGCTAACTACATGGGTAACAACAAAGCATTAGTACGTTACATTTCCGTAGCTGCAGATGCTGCTGCTCAACCCTGGGATATTTATGAGATCTCTGCTCCTCTGTGTAAATTAGGAATCCTTGATCTTGCTTCTGAAGCCTTATCACCTTTAACAACCATTCCTGATCATGGAAATGGTTATGGCGGAAATCTGTATCTGGAAAATGGAAAAGGATACATTTCGATCAGCTCTTCGGCTGCGGGTGAAGTTCGTATCTATGAAATTGATCCTGTAACAGCAACTGCAAAAACAGGCGCTTTGGTAAAAGGATTGGAGATCCCTATCATTTCAAAATTGCATAACTAATTTCAAAAAATAATAAAATCACTTATAAAATGGCCATCTCAAAGATGGTCATTTTTTTATTAACGTTATTGATAAAAGATAGTGACATTACTCATTTCGAACGTGGTCAATTAAATGCAGTCAGCAACTGCTCACCGGGTCTTTTTATAAAAAAAAAGAAGTTTATTCCATTTCCTGCTTAAAGCATATTCAAGCCGGCATGCCTTTAAACCGTTTGGCCAGTAAGCCGGATGCCAGCTTAGGATCGATACTGGCAATCAATACGCCAGGTTCCGAATATGGGTGATGGGCAACGCAGGAACCATCCGGGGCAATCACGGCAGAAGCAGCTTCCGAAAAACGGGTCGCATAATTTACGCTGGCAAAATAAATGGTATTCTCCAACGCCCTCATCATTGCTGCCTTTTCGTAATAGGGGTTGTTTTTATTTCCATACTCTGTAAGCTGCTTTCCGGTAATATCACCACCGGCAAAAAACGGATGGAACACCACCTGTGCCCCACGCATGGCAGCCCAGCGTGTTAATTCGGGATAGCGAAACCCTTCGTGACAAATCACAATGCCGAATTTAAGTCCTGCTATTTCAAACAACCGACGCTCTTTGCCGGGTACCCAAATGGTATCTTCGGAAGGATCCAACTGATTTTTGCTTTGATAGCCCAGCATTTCCCCTTTGGCAGAAATAACATGAGCTACATTCAGGTAAGAACCGTTCTCATACCAATCCATGGGAACAATAACAGAAATACTATTTTCTGCAGCAACCTGGCAAATTTCCTTTAAAGCAGCTTGCATTTTTCCGGGGGTACTTTGCTCCAGCGTATAACCGGGCCAGGGATAACCCGGCACATAGGATTCGGGGAAGCAAACAATGACAGCTCCGGCTTGTGCTGCTTTTTTGGAAAGTTCACGGATGTGTTGTACCGCATCGGCAATG